>DAIOWB010000083.1:0-9792 GCA_036758725.1 Lacibacter sp. | reverse complement strand
TCTACAAACTTTCCTTCACGGTCAACCATGGTTAATATGCCGATGCCGAATTTTTTTCCAACCTTGTAATCATCTGCACCAAAAGCAGGAGCTGTATGAACAATACCAGTACCATCTTCGGTAGTTACAAAATCTCCTGGTATAATGCGGAACGAATCACCCCCTGTTTCTTTGTTAGCTTCGTATGCAAGCAATTGTTCATACCTGCATTCTTCTATTTCTTTTCCTTTAAATGTTGCTACAATTTTATATGGCAGTTGCTTCTTTTTAATTAAACTTTCAAATGCAATTTTCAGATTTGCACTTTTTTCAATCAGGAATTCATCGTTACTGTGATTAAACCAATTATTGATAGCATCATATAATTCACCTGTCTCTTCAAACTCATCTACATGCTCAGGAAAATATTTATGAATCAACGCTTTTGCTAAAACAACTGCACAAGGTTTGCCAGTGTATGGATTAAACGTTTTTACCAACACATAATCAATATAGGGACCAACAGTTAATCCAAGATTAGATGGTAAAGTCCATGGTGTTGTAGTCCAGGCAAGGAAGAAGACAGCCCCCTCTAAATCTCCACCCGTGGGGGAGTCTTTATAAGCAGCATCAAATAAAAACTTACTTTTCTCATTCTTCACTGCTTTAAACATAGCAACAGCAGAGGTATCTTTTACATCTTTATACGTTCCGGGTTGGTTTAATTCATGCGAACTTAAACCTGTACCTGCAGCTGGTGAATAGGGTTGAATACTTACACTTTCATACAAAAGTCCTTTGTTGTACAACTGTTTCAACAACCACCAAAGTGTTTCGATGTATTCATTTTTAAATGTGATATAGGGATCATTCAGATCGACCCAGTAGCCCATTTTTTTAGTAATATCATCCCATTTGTCTTTATAACGCAACACTGCTTCCCTGCATTTCAGGTTATACTCTTCAACTGAAATTTTTACTCCAATATCCTCTTTTGTGATGCCCAATTCTTTTTCTACTCCTAATTCAATGGGTAAGCCATGAGTATCCCATCCACCTTTTCGGTTTACTTTAAAGCCCTTCATGGTTTTATAGCGGCAAACCAGGTCTTTTAATGTTCTTGAAATAACATGATGAATGCCGGGCATTCCATTAGCGCTGGGCGGACCTTCATAAAAAACAAAAGGAGTTGCGCCCTCTCTAAGCTCAACACTTTTTTCAAAAGCATGTTCTGTTTCCCACTTAGCCAGGATTTCCTGTTCAATGGATGGTAAATTCAATTGCGAAAATTCTCTGTATTTATTACTCATAAAATGCTGGCCCTGTAATGTTTTAAGAGGTATCCCCTTCTGAACAAAACGTTCTGAAACGGGCGGGCAAAGGTAAGAAAAGATGAAACGTTAATTTCATTGAATTTGGAACCTGAAATGATTAAGTATGCAGTAATCTCTTATTGAGTTTTCCACAAATTTCTGTGTTGGCACGGTTTCTGGCTATAAAGTTCGGCGCCAATTTTTTAACTGATTAAACTTATTCATTATGAAAAAAACAGTATTCATAGTCCTGCTAACATTCCTATGCGCAGGCGTTACGATGGCACAAAAAAAGACCATCATTAAAAAACCTACAGTTGTAAAAGTAGTTGTACCTGATGTTGTGAGCACTTCATTAAAAGAAAAATTTACTATTGATCTCACGCCAGTTTGGAGCAAATCAGGAACTGGTAATTATGTAGCGGCTTTTGATAATAACGGAAGCAAGCAATATGCAGAATTTTCTCCTGAAGGAAAATGGATAAGCACATCAACTATGATTGCTTTTGAACAGTTAACTGAAGTTGCACAGAAAAACATCAAAGATCAATATGTAGAAATGCAAATTGCCGAGGTAAAGAAAATTGAAAGAGATGGCATGAGTGCTTTTTACAAAGTGAAACTTATTAAAGACAAAGACAACAAAACAGTGTATGTAAACGACGCTGGTTTTGTGAAAGAATAATTATTCCTTTGAAAGCCATTTACATCTGTTCTAATATTTATTATTTGAAACAGAAACAAATAAAACCCTGCCAATTGTGGCGGGGTTTTATTTGTTTGAAAAAAAGGATCTTCTTTTATTAAAAAACTATTTAATTAAAATTCTTTGATCCGCTTGCCTGGTAAGCAAAGCGAATTTTGTATTTGATTTTTGTAGGGCGTGTAGGAGGCACTACTAAATTTCCATTATCATCAGCAGGGTCAGCACTTAACACTTCCAGCTTAGCATATTTGTTAGTTGCTGTTCTAAAAACAAATGTTTTACCTGCAATAGGTGAAAAACTTCTTGTGGTTGGATTATAAATGTACCAGTCTGTTCCTTTGATTGCTTTTTGTGCAACAGCGGTATCATATTTATACCCTGCTTCAGGGGCTGTTGTAACGCCATCAAAAGTTTGATTTAAAACCTGCACACCTGCATTACCCGGGCCACTTGCATTACTATTGATGATAAAGGTTTCAAAACGCATAGCAAAATCCCATTTGGTGCTGTTGCTGTCACTTGCTGCAACAGTTGAACCGTTGATAAAACTGAAAAAATTGTAATTGCCCTGTGTGGCACTACCATTAACCAAAAAATCGATTGTTGCTACTGTAGCTGGTGTTGGCTTATCTTCTTTTTTACAACTAATTGCCAAAATCATGATTGCTGCAATAACTAAAACTGTGTACTTCATCTTTATTTGTTTTTATTTTTAAATGTGTAATGAATTGCCATGAAAAAATGAATGCCCGGCAGGTTGGGCATAAACCGTGCATTGGTTTGATTCAATAAATTATTAATACCTGCCTGTATATTAAATTGTTTCTTGATTTGTTTGCTCACAGTTGCATTTACCTGCAGCATAGCTGGTGCAAACTCTTCAGTCATATTTGCAAAGCCGTTTCCATCTTTATCCAGCACGCCAAAGCGGCTGCGGTAAATAAAACGGAGTGAAGAAGCCCATCCGGTTTGTTCGTTGTTATAAAACAAACGAAGATTCAACATATGTTTGCTGCGGTTGAGCAATCCGCTGTAATCTTTTCTTGTCATCAATCTTGCAGAGCCTCCTACGAGATCTCTTCCGAAGACTTTTTCATTTTTCACTCTTTCTATAATGTCTTTATCAGCCGTTTGTAAAAACTGGTAACCGCCATTGATAGAAAAGTTTTTCATGGGCTGATAGTTGATGTTTACTTCAAACCCCTGTGTAAATGCCCGGTTAATATTTACATAACTGAACACAGAAGTTCCATTGGCATTTGTGGCAACAGGCAAATAGTTAATGAGATTTTCAACATCATTGCGGAAAAAATTTACATCCATTCTTAAATTTTTCAATGACTGTATTTGAAAACCAAAATTAAATCCTCTTGATACTTCCGGCTTAAGTGTTGTAATTGTAAATGCCGCAGGAAGTATCTGTGCAATCAATCCCTGTTGTTGCTGCTGCTCCAGTTTACCTAATGAAAATTCATTGGCACCATAAATACTGTAGCCTTCTGCAGCATTGTTTATAAAACTTAAATAGAGCTGTCGAAAATCCGGCGCTTTAAATCCTGCACCATAAGAGGCATTGAATTTTATTCTTTCATTCAACTTATAATTAACCGCAAGTTTGGGACTGATGCGTGCTGCAAAATCTGTATTGTAATCATAACGCAAACCACCAATCACAATTAAACTTTTTATTCCATGCCATTCGTTTTGAATAAAAGCGTGGTACATCTGTTGCTCTTTTTTTTCACGGTAGCGTGTAGTGTTTACAGTTTGTAATGTGTAACCACCGCCGGCAGTAAATGTGTTGAATTGATTCAGTTCAATATCGGTTTGATTTTCGATCCGATAAAAACCCTGGCGGAAATCATCATAATAATATTGTTTTTTATTACTGAGACTGTCGAGCTGTTGTGTAAATCGAAAATCACTGAGTAGAAAACGAAGCTGTGAAGAAACTTTATTATTGAATTTATGAGTGATTACCGGATTGATTGTATAGTCGTTTGTTTTGCCTTTGCCTCCAATATTTATTTTTGAACTGCTGATGGCGTAAAAACTTTCCTGATGTGCAAAGAAGTAGCGGTTGTTTACTATGAGTTTTGTTTTGGGCGAAAAACGGTAGGAAAATTTTAGATGACCAGTATAGTTATAAAAAGGATCCAGAGTTTTTTCCGGAGTTGTTTTATCTAATTCATACCCGTTGCTGCTATTGCGGTTGACAAAGAAATATACGGCCGCTTTTTTACCAGTGTAGTTGCCGCTTGTATAAACATCTGTATTTAAAAATGAACCGCTACGTATGCCGGCGCTGATTTGTTTGCCTTGCAATGGTTCAGTAATGATATTTATAACCCCACCCATTGCTTCGCTGCCGTACAAACTGGAAGAAGGGCCTTTTACGATTTCAATTTTTTTGATATTACCAATAGCAAAGCGTGATAAATCCATTACACCGCCTTGTCTTCCGATAAGTGGTTCGCCATCTAACAAAATCATTGTGTGATCAGGCGAAAGCCCCTGCAGCTGAACACCATTACCAAACACACCTCCTCCAACTGATCCACTACCGCTTGCACCTGTAATAAAAATACCTGTTTGTTCCTGTAAAATATCATTGAGGCGAAGTGAGCCTGAAAGGCGAATAATTTTTTGCGCAACAATTTGTGTGGGGATAGCTACATTCCCCAGCTTGCGTTCCGTTCTTGTAGCGGTTACAACTACTTCATTCATTGATTTAAAAAAAGTGGAATCAATAACAGCGGTACTGTCTTGAGAGCAGACAGTACAACAATAAAAAAGGGAAGCAATTGCTGTAATAATTTTTTGCATATAAATTCAAGCGCAAATGTGAAACAGGAACTGCTTTGCATTATCATGAAATTGTCATGATGCTTAAATATCAAAAGGTTTGACAATGAAGTGACATAAAAGCTTTTATACTCATTTTATTACCTGATCAGAATCATGAGTTCTTTCAAATACTCATTATTCGGGCATTGTAATTACAATAAAAATCTGTTTTTACAGACTAAAGAAAATTTTATAGTAAAAGGTTTTAAGCCTGGGAGGTTATTGCATTTTATTTAAAACTTCGCTCCAACACTGATAAAGAAATTTCTTCCGTCAGAAGGCAATGCACCCGGACCAGGGTAACCACCTGCACGACGTGTAAAATATTTTTCATTAGTAAGATTATTAATTCCGGTTTTGATGTTGAGATTTTTAGTAACCCTGTAAGTTGCCGTTAAATCTGTAACTGTATAAGAAGGAATTAATCCGTTTTGAGCGTTTACTGTTGGGGTAATTGTATTGTTTGCATCAGAAAATGAATCATCAACATAACTTACCTGTGCTGTTAATGAAAATCCTTTGTAGGAATATGTTAGCCCGCTTCTTACAATATTTGCCGGTGCATTTTCCACTTTCTTATTTTTCAGATTACTTTCTATTAATTGGTTGCTGCTGTTCTTGCTGATGATTTTAAAATTGCCATAACGGGCATCAGTATAACCGTAAGACACAAACAAATTAATATCGCCCCATTTTGCATTTTTGAAAAATGCTTTTACCGGACTAAATTCAACCAACCCTTCAAAACCTTTACTGCTGCTGTTTCCTACATTGGTGCGGTAATTATAAAAACTACCATCAGATCGTTGTTGTACAATAATTCCTATACGGCTATTGTACTGTAAATAGAATGCACTTACATCAAAGAAAAGATAAGAACCAAACCTGCCTCTGAAACCCAGATCAGCATTATAACCTTTAGCATCTTTTATATCCTGGTCAATTACATCAGTTGTAGGCGGTGCAGTTAAATCTGCAAACTGTACTGGACGATAGGCTTGTGTAATATTTGCATAAATTTCTGTCATGGATGTAAGATGATATTCTGTACCAACACCAGCAAGTATAAATCCTCTGCTGCGTTTTTGATTCTGCAACATAATGGGAGTTCCATTGCTGAAACCATTTCTGCCACTTGCTTCTCCTGTAATATATTCATACCTCACTCCTGGAATAATGAGTAATTTTTTCCCCATCCGGAAAATATTCTCTGCATGAAAAGCAGTATTAATTGTGTTGAAATCAATATCCCTTGTCCATATTCCATCACTCAAAGTCATATCATAATCACTACCTGTTGTTCCCTTTCCATCTGCAACATAACGCATAGTAGTCCCTTTATACAATCTGCCGCCAAGTGAAAATGTATTTTTAGTATTCCCTATTTTGTATTCTCCAAGATAACGGACTTCCAAGCCATAGTTCCTGTATTGATCTGCATTCAGGTTACGGGTATTATATTGATTGGTTGTTTTGTTGATGGTATCTGCAACAATGATCCCACCTGATGGAATATAACCCACACTGTTTCTATCGCCATGTACTGCAAATAATTTTACATTTAATCTTGCATGTTCATTAAATTGATAATTGCTGATTAATGCTGCTGTAGTCCATGTAATATCTAACCAATTGCGGCTTCTGAAACTTTGCTTGCTATCATTTTTTATTTGCATATCAGTTAATCCACCCGCTTGCTGGCTACGCATATGATTCTGCATCAACTCAGCGCTGATTGAAAATTTTTCTGAAAACCGATAAGTAAATGTTCCAAAACCGGAGTTGTTATAATAACGGCTGTTTTTTCTGTATCCATCTGCATTGCGATGATCAAAGAAACCATAGTAGTGAAACTTTTTAGTTTCGCCACCAACAGCATTGTAGCTGTTGAACAAACCATTGCTTCCTACAGTTTGTTGAGTTTCAAATTCAAATGGCTTATTAATTTCACTGCCGTTTCTTAATATATAATTTACCATGCCGCCAAACTGCGGACCGTATTGCAAAGAGCCGTGACCTCTGATGATTTCAATACGTTGTACAGCCTGTAATTGAGGATTGTAATAAGCTTCAGGATAACCGTAAGGATCAGCAGAAATATCATATCCATTTTGACGAGTATTGAATTCCCAGCTTCGGTTAGGGCTTAATCCTCTTGCTGCAATTCCAATTTGTATTCCGCTCCCATCACTTTCCCAAATTTGTATACCGGGAATTTTTGCTACAACCTGTCGCATTGTATTAGTAACAACATTTCCGTTTACATTATCAACCACAATCAAGGAGTTCTTTTTTCCTGCATTGATATTTACACCAACAATTTCCGGTAAAAAATGAACATCGGCACGGCTGTTACGTCCTACAATTGTGATATCAGATAAATATTTTGTGTGAACCCGGCTAGTATCGGTTTGAGTTGAATCCTTTTGTGCTTTTGATTGAAGACTAATGACAATAAGGGTAAAAATAATTAACGCTCTTTTCATGATGCATCTATGTTTTATCGGATGCAAATTTGAGCCTGATACAATTATAAAGTGTTACGAATACGGAAAAAGGATTTCCTCTATCGGGAATTCCCATTAACGTAAAAGAAGTTCACAAGGTTTTAAACCGGTGTGTTTCTTAAATGCAGTTGAAAAATGAGAGATGGATGAATAACCGAGCAAAGCACTTACTTCTGTAACACTCAGCCCTTTTTCATACAACAAATATTTAGCATGCTCCATTCGCTGGCTTTGATAAAAATCAAAAATGGTAGCACCAAACATTTCTTTAAATCCTTTTTTGAGGTAACATTCGTTAGTACCAACTTTACGGCTAAGTTCTTTAATTGTGATAGGATTGCCAATACGCTGCAATAAAATTTCACGGGCAAGAGTTATTTTTTCACGGTCGCCTTCATTGCTTAAAAACTTACAGGCAAACGTTTCTGTTGCTTTTTCATCAACAAGGCATTCTAATCCAAATAATAATAATGATTGTAACTGGCTGTTGATGTAAATATTTTCTAATGCGCTGCTGTAATTCTGTTTTAACAGGTTGTCAAGAATTGTTCGTGTACGGTTACACAGGTTTACAGATGTAGTAAAGGATTGTTTTTGTTTGAAAGCCAGAATTTCATCACTTTTTGTTTGAACTGTTTTTCCCTTTATAAACTGATTGAGGTAAACCGATGAAAAGCGGAAACGAAATACATCAACGGTTGATATCTGTTCTTTACATTGAGATGAATTTTTTTTACAAACGCCATCGCTGCAGGCTTTGTTTTCACAATATTTATTGCCGGTAATACAAAAGCGAAGCTCAATATTGTTTTCTTTTGAATGCCTGGGTAAATAGCTGTATTCCAAAAGGCCAATATCTTCCAGGTTCCATTGTGGTTGTAATTTGTAACGCTGAATACTATACTGAACCGAGCCGGGAATTTGCTTTTCCTGTTCATTCAACAACTCCAACTCATGCATCATAAATGGATGGTTGTGAGCCAGAGTAAGTATATCATTTAATTCCTGCATGAAGCCGCAAAGATAATTAATGATTGGTTGCCGGTAAATGGTTGATTGCAAGGGTTTGGTCATATTCTGAAGCTGATAGGCTGCCCCGCTTAGCCGGATATCCTCCCGCCAAAAATACAATGGCAATATTTATACATTACTTGGCGGGAGATAGCAGGCGGGCGGGGAACAAAAGCCGATTGAAGCACAAAAAATAACAACCCCAAATCAAATAAAAATTACCCACAAAATTCACTTTAAAAAATGTGGATTTTTTGGCTGAAAAACGACATATAAAAACGTTTCAACCGCCTGCTTTTCCGTACATTTGTCCGAATATATTTTTACCTCACAAAAAGATTTTTGAGAAGCAATTTATGAGTACAGATTTGCAGGAAAAAACACTGAGCGCAGCAGAACAAAATGCAGGTTACGGCGCCGATAGTATCCAGGTTTTAGAAGGTTTAGAAGCGGTAAGAAAAAGGCCGGCGATGTACATTGGTGACATCAGCGAAAAGGGGTTGCACCACCTCGTTTATGAAGTAGTGGATAACTCCATTGATGAAGCTTTAGCAGGTTATTGCAAAAACATTACTGTAAACATACATGAAGATAACAGCATAAGTGTAGAAGATGATGGCCGTGGTATACCTACCGCTATGCATACAAAAGAAAAGCGTTCTGCTTTGGAAGTTGTAATGACAGTTTTACATGCCGGCGGTAAGTTTGATAAAGGATCTTATAAAGTGAGCGGCGGTTTACATGGTGTAGGTGTAAGTTGTGTGAATGCACTTTCAAGAGTATTGCAGGTAACAGTTCAACGTGAAGGAAAAATATTTGAACAGGAATACCATATTGGAGTACCACAATACCCGGTAAGAGAAATTGGTGTGAGTGATAAAACAGGAACCAAAGTTCATTTTTGGCCCGATACCAACATCTTTACTGCTTCTGTGTTTAAGAAAGAAATTTTAGAAGCCCGTTTGCGTGAACTTTCGTTTTTAAATAAAGGCATTCGTATTATTTTAAATGATCTCCGTGAATTAGATGATAACGGTGCTACTTATACAAATGTGTTTTACAGCGAAGGCGGTATTATTGAGTTTGTAGAGTTGATTGACCGAAACGGAAAACGCAGCCCCATTTTACCACAGGTAATTTATATGGATGGCCGTGATGAAGCAAGTAATGTTGCTGTGGAAGTTGCTATGATCTATAATGACTCATACAATGAGCACATTTTTTCTTATGTAAATAATATTAACACCATTGAAGGCGGAACACATGTAACCGGTTTTCGCAGAGCAATTACAAGAGTGTTTACTTCATACGGTAAGAAAGAAGGAATGTTTGAAAGAGCAAAGGTTGATGTAGAAGGTGATGACTTTCGTGAAGGATTAAGTACCATCATCAGCGTTAAGGTGCCGGAACCACAATTTGAAGGACAAAC
>DAIOWB010000082.1:0-9797 GCA_036758725.1 Lacibacter sp. | reverse complement strand
AAATTAAAGCAGGCTTTGGAGTAGATGCAGATTTAAGAAGCAATTATTTTAATGGGTTTATACAATCAGGAAACGATGATTGGTTTGTTAATGGAACGTTTGGAACAGGTGCATTTATTATTGATACTACAGGTGCAGCCGCTATTCTCAGTAAATATTCAACCCAACCAGCATCAAAAAAAGTTCCTTTTTTCAGGAACATGCGGTATGATCAGTTTTCTGTTGTAAATAATAAAATGCTGATTGATGCTATTTTCATCAGGGATCATCATGGTGATGATTCAACGGTATTTGCATCCGGGTCAAACAAAAACGGAATGAATCCTTCAACATGGACTACTCCTATCTCACAAGGTATTCCAGATAAAAATGATATTCTTGATTCTTATATGCATGTTCGTAGAGATGGTGTAAACTCTAATGATTCATTATGGATGTTTGGTGGAGTTTCAATTGATAATACTACTGGTAACCGGTATTTTGATTTTGAAATGTACCAAACCGATATTTATTATAACAGGCCAACTTTAAGTTTTAGGAATTTTGGGCCAGATGCCGGTCATACCTCATGGACTTTTGATGCATCAGGTAACATCACTAAAGCCGGAGATATCATTTTTACTGCAGAATATGGAAGTTCATCTTTGTCATTACTGGAAGCAAGAATCTGGGTACATCAAAGTGCATTATCAATTACACCCGCTACATTTAATTGGGGAGGACAATTCGATGGAGCTTCTGCAGGTGCTGTATATGGATATGCCAGTATTGTACCTAAAACAGCAGGGGCTTTTTATACAGGCCTTCAAAGTGTAAATAATACCTGGGCAGGAACATTTCAGGTTGTATTACAAAATGAAGTGGTTACATCAACTTATTCTGCAAAACAGTTCATGGAATTTTCTGTTAACCTCAGTAAATTAGGAATAGACCCAATACTTACTTTGCACGAACCATGTGCTATGCCTTTCAGACGCATACTTATAAAATCAAGAGCTTCTACTTCCTTTACAGCTGAGTTAAAAGATTTTGTTGGTCCGTTTAGTTTTTTCAGAGCACCAGCTGCAGACATTGCTACTGATTTTCCGGTTCTTTGTCAAAATGGTGTTGGAAGAATTTGGGTAACCAATCCTTTATCTACATCACTTTATCAATGGTCTACTCCCAATGGTTTAATATTAGGAGATTCTACAGGATCTGAAATTAATGTTGCTGCCGGTGGTACTTACTATGTAAGACAACAATTAATGGATAGTTGTGGAACCACTTATGCAAGAGATACCATAGTTGTTACTATGAGTTTTGCCTGTGATGTATTAAGCGGTAAGCCTACTGATTTTAATGCTAAACTAAATAGCCAATATGTTCATCTCAGTTGGAAAAGTGAAGAACGCTCACCCAATGTAAATTTTATAATTGAAAGAAGTATTGATGGAAAACGGTTTGATGCAATAAAAAATCTTAAAACAAATTCATCTGGTTTGTATGCAGAAACTGACGATATCAGCTCATTGAATAGCAATGAAGTTTATTACAGATTAAGATTTGAAGGTGATGGAATGAAAACAACCTATTCTTCCATCGTCCGGTTATATATTCCTTCAGTTCACAGTAAATTATTGAATATTTATCCAAATCCTGTTAGGGATGTTGTAACCGTTTCTGTAAATCTGCCGTATGCATCACCGGTTAAAATAACAATCACCAATTCAATTGGAATGGTTGTATATCAGAAAATGATAAATTCAAGAATTGGTGTAAATGAATGGGTTATTCATGAAGCAGAAAAATGGAGTTCAGGAAATTATTTCATTCAGGTTCAGTACAGAAATGAAGTGATGCACAAACAACTCATGGTATCACATAAGTAGCTAAAACATTTTAAAAGCAATTATTACTGTTACATTTGCGGTGTGCAATACACACTTAAAAAATCATTGGGCCAGCATTTTTTAAAAGATGAAGACATCTGTAAGAAAATTGTTGATGCTGTTCAAAAAGAAAATCCTAAACATTTACTGGAAGTAGGGCCCGGAGGCGGTGCTTTAACAAAATATCTTCTGCAACTGAAGGATGTTGAATTAAAAGCTATTGAACTGGATAAGGAAAAAATCGATTATTTAACGGTAACCTATCCGGCAATAAAAGGCAAACTCATACATGAAAGTATTTTAGATGCCGAGCTGCCTTTTACTGAGCCATTTATGATTGTTGGAAACTTCCCTTACAACATATCATCACAAATCCTTTTTAAAATACTTGATTGGAAAGAAGAAGTGAACTGTATGGTTGGTATGTTTCAAAAAGAAGTAGCGCAGCGGATTGTAGCAAAAGAAGGTAATAAATCATATGGTATTTTAAGTGTATTGGTTCAGGCTTTTTTTGATACAGAATATTTATTTGAAGTAGATGAAAATAGTTTTACTCCTCCGCCCAAAGTAAAAAGTGCGGTTATTAAATTAAAACCGGCAAAAACGGTACCTGCAATGGTAAGTGAAAAGAAATTCAGGATCCTGGTAAAAACAGCATTTAATCAACGACGCAAAATGCTTCGCAATCCTCTTAAAGAATTTTTTGACCCGGAGTTTTTAAAAGAAGAACTGTTTACCAAACGGCCCGAACAATTAACAGTGAAACAATTTGCTGACCTCACTTTCAGAATGAAATAGAATTAATTTTGAACCTGCAACAACAACTGGTTATATTTTTGCATTATTAAGATTATAATGAAAGTTATTATTACAACTAAATGTCATTTGTATCTGCAGGAGAAACTGCAGGAAGGAGGTTATACGGTTGAATATAACCCGTCAATTACCTATGAAGAATTATGCAATCAATTAAAAGAGGTAGCAGGTCTTGTTGTATCAACAAGAATAAAAATTGATGCTGCTTTACTCGACAAAGCTGAAAGTCTTGTTTGGATTGGTCGTTTGGGAAGCGGGTTGGAACTGATAGACGTACCTTATGCAGAAAAGAAAAACATAAAAGTGTATAGCAGCCCTGAAGGGAACCGTGATGCAGTTGGAGAACATAATCTTGCTTTATTATTAAACCTGATGAATAATATTCATACAAGTTTTGAAGAAGTAAAAAAACACAGTTGGTTAAGAGAAGAAAACAGGGGAGTAGAGTTAAACGGAAAAACAGTAGGCATCATCGGCTTTGGTAATACTGGCCAGGCTTTTGCAAAAAAACTAAAAGGGTTTGATGTTAGCATTCTGGCCCATGATAAATATCATTTTGGTTTTGGTGGAGAGAGTATAAAAGAAGCATCATTGGAGCAGGTGTTAAAATACAGTGATGTTATTAGCATGCATTTACCACTTACAGCAGAAACATTTCATTATGCCAATCATGCATTTTTTAAAAAGGCAGAAAACAAACCATATTTTCTTAATACATCAAGAGGTAAAGTACATGATACCATCGCCGTTGTTGAAGCATTGAAAAAAGGATGGATTGCAGGTGCCGGTTTAGATGTATTGGAAAATGAGAAACTGGGCACTTTAACTTCTGTAGAAAAAAATAATTTTGATTGGTTATGTAAGCAGGCAAATGTAATTATTACCCCACATACAGCCGGGTACAGCAATGAAGCAAATTACAAAATGAGTAAAGTGCTTGCAGATAAACTTGGGCTTAATTAAAATTGTTATTTCAGAAAAAAAGTAAACAAAAAAAACTAAGTATAGCACAGGCGCCTGAAGTTATATGGCAGGTAATTAACATGTGAGGTAATTTTTTATCTATAAGTACTGTTTATTTTACTGCTGAAATCATAAAAAGAATTGAATCCTTTCTTTTCTTTCAGAAATTGTATATATTTTTGTACATAATTATTTTACAACGCTTCAGTTAACCAGGGGCGTTGTAATTTTTTTTTATGTATAACCGTAAAGTATGGAGGAACTATGAGTGTTAATTATGTAACCAAAGAAACTTTGGAAAAAATAAAAGCCGAGTTGCATGAAATGAAATCGGTGCAACGACCGGCAGCTTCAAGAGCTATTGCAGAAGCCCGTGAAAAAGGTGATTTAAAAGAAAATGCCGAATACGATGCGGCCAAAGAAGCCCAGGGTATGCTTGAAGCTAAAATAAAACAGCTTGAAGGAATTATTTCTTTGGCAAGAATTGTTGATGAAACAACCATTGATACCAGCCGAGTTGCTATTTTAACCAAAGTACGGGTAACCAATCTTGCAACTAAGAAAGAACATACCTATCAGATTGTTAGTGAAAAGGAAGCCGATTTAAAACTGGGCAAAATATCTGTGTCTTCACCAATTGGAAGAGGGTTGCTGGGTAAAAGCATTGGCGATATTGCAGAAGTGCAGGTGCCTGCAGGTGTAGTAAAATTCAGGATTGAAGAAATTACAGTATAACAAATTCATAAGCAGATAAGAATAAGAGAAAGATGAGAAATATTGCTCATCTTTTTCTTTTATTTTTACATATCAAAACAAGATTGAACCAGATGGTAATACAAAAACTTCAATCTGCTTTCCTCATTCTCAAATCAAAATTATTTGGCGGCATGAGTATCTTTTCTAAAATCATAAGCGGTGAAATACCAGGTTATAAAATAGCCGAGAATGAACGGTTTTTTGCATTCCTTGATATTTTCCCATTAACAGAAGGTCACACATTAGTTGTGCCAAAAATGGAAGTAGATAAAATTTTTGATTTACAGAATGATATACTTGCTGAAATGCTGGTATTTGCTAAACCTATTGCCAAGGCCATAGAACAATCTTTTGATTGTAAAAGAGTTGGAATTGCTGCTATTGGTTTGGAAGTTCCACATGCTCACTTGCATTTGGTTCCTATTAACAATGCAGATGATTTAAATTTTACAAGAGCTAAATTAAAATTAACAGAAGAGCAATTAAAAGCAGCTCAACAAAAAATAATAAATCATTTAAATAAATAAGAGCCATGAGTATTTCACGTCATGATGAACTTGGTTATAAAAAGAAAGGTAAGCGCAAAAGTCCTCGCCCAATACTCATTACTATTTTATGTTTGATAGTATTTATATATGGTATACTTGAAATTGCTTATTCGTTTATTGGAGGGGTTACACTAAAGGGTGGGGTAGATACCATTTATCCGGCTGTAAATGCCTTAATGGTTGTTTTTACTTTTGTAGCAGCAAGTGGAGTGTGGTCAATGGAAAAATGGGGCGCTATCAGTTTCATTATTGTTGTAACAGTTAAATTATTAGTTGATTTACTATTTGCACATTTTAACTGGTATGAATTATTATATTTTATTCCTGCTGTATTGTTTCTGATGCGCTTACCTAAAATGCGTCTAACAAAATAGATGAATTGTATTAACTATTAAACCAGGTAAACTCATTTTTTTGAGTGTTGCTTTTTTATTTTTTCCGGATTTTGTTTCAGAAAATCTTCCCAACCTTTTACTTTGCCTTTCCCCTTTGACTTCATAACTATTGCAGAACTCTGATTAAAATGACAAAGAGCTACTGCTAATGCATCAGTTGCATCATAAAATTTAGGTTTGGCTGTAAAGCTTAATATTTGCTGCAGCATTTTTAAAACCTGCTCTTTCTCAGCATTACCATTACCTGTAATAGATTGTTTTACTTTTTTTGGTGAATACTCAGTTACAGATAAGCCTGCATTCATAGCCGCTGCAATAGCCACACCCTGGGCACGGCCCAGTTTAAGCATACTTTGCACGTTTTTTCCAAAGAAAGGTGCTTCAATAGCAAACTCTGTTGGTTTGTATTTTTCAATGATCTCTTTAATTTTTTCATGAATTAATTGCAAGCGTATATAAACATCTTTATGTGCTGTTAGTTTAAGTACATCCATTTCAATTAAATGGGTCTTTTGCTTATTAATGCCAATAAGCGCATATCCCATAATGACTGTTCCCGGATCAATGCCTAAAATGATTTTCTGGAAAGTTTGCAATTGGCAGGTTATTTTTGAACAAATAAACCGAAACTGAACAAGAATTTCAAAATCTTTCTTAATTACTTCCTGGGGCCGATACTTTTTGTATGGATTAGCATTTCTTTATACAACCAAATTCTTATACAATCCGACTTGCCACAGGCATGGATTAAGATAAAACAATCATTCAGTGGATTACAAAACTGGAAAATATGGTTGGCAATATTATTAATGCCTGTAAATTGGTGTATTGAAACTTTTAAATGGTATCGTTTGGTAAATAAAATGCAACCATTCAGTTTTTTAAAGGCTTTTGAATCTGTACTCAGTGGTTTGGCACTTTCTATGAATACTCCTAACCGAATTGGAGAATATGGCGGTCGGGTAGTTTATTTAGAGGAGGGCAACCGGTTTAAAGGAGTGGCTCTTACATTAGTGAGTAGTGTTGGTCAATTATTAATTACTTTAGTTATTGGGTGGATGGCTTTATTAATATTAAAAAGTGAATTAGCAAGCGTTCAATTAGGCGGTTCTTATTTTTCATCAATATTGTTACTGGTATTTCAATATTCTGTTTTAGCATTTGTTATCCTCACGGCCATTTTCTTTTTCAGGATGCAATGGTTAGCTAAAATATTGAAGTGGATTCCTTTCTTAAAAGAAAAGTTATCTTTTACTGAGGTATTGGAAAAACTATCGAATCGTTTCTATCTTGAGATATTATTTTTCTCATTCTTGCGTTTTGTTGTTTTTGCTGTACAGTATATTCTCATTTGGCAGGCATTAGCGGTTCAAATCAGCGGGTGGCAGGGTTTTTGGGCAGTGGCCATTATATTTTTAATAATGGCCATCATTCCTAGTTTTGCAATAGCAGAAGTTGGGATAAGGGGAAAAGTTGCTATTAGTATTATAGCCATATACAGTACAAACAATATTGCTATTTTAGCAGGAACTATTGGTATTTGGTTATTAAACCTGGTATTGCCGGCATTATTTGGAAGTTTAATGTTATTATCTATAAAAATTATTAAGGATAAATGAAGTTGCTATCACTATTGTTGTTTTTTATTATTGTGATGTCTTTTACAAATTCGCCTTTACAATCTGGCAATGAATTTTGTGGTGTTCGTAATCAATCATGGCAATCGGGCGAATCAATCAAATATCAGGTGTATTATACGCTTGCCGGAATTTTTGTTTACGGGGGCGATGCCAATTTCAATGTTAACCTTGAGAAATTGAATAATAAACCTGTTTATCATATTGTAGGTGAAGGCAAAACCATCCCTTTTTTTGATGGGTTTTTTAAAGTACGGGACCGGTATGAAAGTTTTATTGATACAGCTACGTTGCAACCTTATAAATTTATAAGAAATGTTCAGGAAGGTGATTTCAAAAAATTTGAAACAATTACATTTAATCATACTGCTAATACCGCAACTTCACAGGGAGGTACGTTTAAAATTCCGGAATGTATACAGGATGTATTAAGCGCTATTTATTATTCAAGAAATATTGATTTTAATAAATATAAACCCGGTGATAAAATTCCTTTTTCAATGTTTATTGATGACAAAGTGTATAATCTGTTTATCCGGTACCTGGGTAAAGAAAGGATAAAAACAAAATATGGAAAATTTAATGCCATCAAATTTAAACCGCTCTTAATTGAAGGAACTATTTTTTCCGGCGGTGAAAAAATGACCGTGTGGGTAAGTGATGATGAAAATAAAATTCCGGTACGTATAGAAAGCCCTATTTCAGTTGGTAGTGTTAAAATAGATATGATGGGCTACAGTAATATCCGGCACAAACTAAGCAGCTTAATCAGCATGAGATAAGTTAGCTAATCTCAGAGAGATGAAAAGTTTCTTTCATTCTTACTCCCTTTTCGGTTTGCTGCAGAGTACAACATTCAATTTGTGGATCATGTTCAAAGAAAAGAATAAAATCATTTTCTGCAGCTTCTGTTAAAAATTCTTTCTTCTCAACTAATGTTTGCAGTGGTCTTGTATCATAGGCCATAATAAATGGAACAGGAATATGTGCAACAGCTGGTAATAAATCGGCCATATATACAATGGTCTTGTTCTTGTATGTTATTTGTGGCAACATCATACTTTCAGTATGGCCATTTACAAACCTGAGTTTTATATGTTCATTAAATACTGATGATGGCAGTTGATGAAAATTACGTTCACCGGGAAGTACAAACTTCAATTGCCCGCTTTCTTTAATAGGTAAAATATTTTCTTTTAAGAAGGAAGCTTTCTCCCTGTCGTTGGGATTTGTTGCCCAATCCCAATGGCTTTCATTGCTCCAGAAGGTAGCATTTTTAAAAGCAGGTACTAATTGATCACCTTTACGCTCAATAGAACCACCGCAATGATCAAAATGCAAATGGGTTAATATCACATCTGTAATATCATCTTTTCCAAAACCATGTTTTGCTAACGATTTTTCTAATGTATCATCTCCGTTGAGGTAATAATGACCCAAAAATTTCTCATCCTGTTTATATCCAATTCCATTGTCAATTAATATCAACCGATTATCATCTTCAATGAGTAAACAACGCATGGCCCAGTTACAAAGATTGTTTTCATCGGCAGGGTTTAGCTTATTCCACATTACTTTAGGAACAACACCAAACATGGCACCACCATCTAACTTAAAATAGCCGGTATTTATAGAATAAAGATTCATAGAAAAACTTATGATTGATTTATTTGTGGTTTATATTTTTGAGCTGTGAGTAATAATCCTATTAACCCCAATGCAAAAAAGATAATTAATACAAGAATAGAGTTGCGCATACTGCCGGTAAACCCTTCAATAAATCCAAAGCTTAATAATCCAATTACAATAGCCAGTTTTTCAGTTACATCATAAAAACTAAAAAAGGAAGCCGTGTCTTTAGTAGCAGGCATCAACTTGGCATAAGTGGCACGGCTTAACGATTGTATACCACCCATAACTAAACCCACTGTTGCAGCAATGATGTAAAAGTGCATTTCAGTTGTAATATTATATCCGGCAATACAAATGCCAATCCATAATAAAACAGTAAAAATTAAAACATTGATGTTGCCAAATAGGCCCGATAATCTTGACATAATAAATGCACCTAATATGGCAACCAGTTGAATAATAACGGCTGTAATGATCAATTTATCATTAGCCAGGTTTAAAATTTTAATTCCAAAATCAATGGCCACCAGCATAACGGTTTGTACACCCATGCTATAAAAAAAGAAAGAACCTAAAAAACGTTTAAGCACTGGCATATCATTTAACTGGTTCCAAACGAGTCTTAATTCATTAAAACCATTCATTAAAACATGTTTTTTTAATTTTCGTTCAGACTTGTGGCTGATGGGTAAGCGTATAAATGTAATTTGTGCAAAGCCCACCCACCATAAACCAACTAACAGAAATGTAATTTTTAGCGGAGTGGGGCTGTTGGGTATCATTATAACCAGGCCAAATCCTATCATTTGTAAAATAACACTGCCAATATAACCCATTGTAAAGCCTTTGGCGCTTATACGGTCCATATCTTTCTCAGATGAAATTTCTGGCAGATAAGAATTGTAAAATACCTGGCTGCCGTAAAAACCGATACCGGCAAACATAAAACACACCAGGCCCAGGGTTACATGATGCTCATCAAAAAAATAGAGTAAACTGCAGCTCAGGGCACCCATATAGCAGAAAAACCGCATGAAATTTTTCTTATTGCCTTTATAATCGGCAACGGAAGATAAAATAGGGGAGAGCAGTGCAATGATTAAAAAACCGGCAGCCAGTACATAATCTTTCAGTTCGGTATTTACATATTGCCTTCCTAAAAAACGGATACCATCGGGG
>DAIOWB010000081.1:0-9927 GCA_036758725.1 Lacibacter sp. | reverse complement strand
GTTCACCTGCATTCAACTTCTCTAAACTGGAAAGAAAAAGCAGAAGCTGCATACAGCGCAGGCTGCAAACGTTTTGATGGCGCTCTTAAAGGAATTGGTGGTTGCCCAATGGCCAATGATGATTTGATTGGAAATATGGATACTGAAAAGATGATCTCTTTTTTTGGAAGTGAAACAGAACTTCATTTAAACAAACAAGCATTGGAAAAAAGCCTGCAACTTGCAACTGAAATATTTGGAGCATGAACTTTCTTACCAATATAGATATTAAACCTTTACCATTACCAATTACATATCATCATCAATTGATGCTTACAGGTAGTTGCTTTACTGAACATATTGGAAATAATCTGGCAGAATTGAAATTTCAAGTGCTACAAAATCCTAACGGAATATTGTTTGAGCCTTTAAGTGTTTGCAGGAGTTTGGTTTCTTATATACAGAACAAACAATACTACGAAGAAGATTTATTTAATTACAATGAATTATGGCAAAGCTGGGATCATCACAGCCGGTTTTCACACCCCGATAAAGAAATTTGTTTGCGGCAGATCAATACTTCGCAAATTGAGGCACATCATTTTATTAAAGATGCAGATTGGTTAATTATTACTTTGGGATCTTCATTTGCATATAAATTATATAAAGACAAGCGTTTTGTTGCTAATTGCCATAAAGCTCCTGCACAGTGGTTTGAAAAGATTTTGATTCCTATTGATGAACAAATTGCCACCCTTGATAATACCATTCACCAGTTGTTTCATTTTAATCCAAAGCTTAAGATCATTTTTACCATCAGCCCGGTAAGACACTTGAGAGATGGTGTAGTTGAAAATAATCGTAGTAAAGCCAGGTTAATTGAAACAGTTCACCATCTTGTAAATAAATTCGACAGGTTGTTTTATTTCCCGGCTTATGAACTTGTGATTGATGTTTTAAGGGATTATCGATTTTATGATGTTGACCTTGCTCATCCTAATTATGCAGCTACTCAGTTTGTAATGGAAAAATTTACCGATTATGCTTTCCAGGATTCAACTTTAAAATTGATGAAGGAAATCAAGCAACTTGCAAATGCAAAGAATCATAAAGCTTTTCACCCGGGTTCAAACCAACATTTGCAATTTCTGAAACAGCATGGGGAGCTTACAAGAAACCTTTCAAATGAACATCCACATCTTGACTTTACGGCTGAGCTGGACTATTTTAAATCATAATTTATTCGCATAATTAATATTATGTTAAGTTAAGTTTTATTTAACTGAGCCCTGTCTCTCAACAATGAACTGTATTATATGGTCTAATTCCACTCCAGCCCTGTTCATTGCATCAGCAATCTCCTCTCTGCTTACATTAGCTGCAAAATTTTTTTCTTTAAATCGTTTTTTAACGCCTTTCAATTCCATTCCGGCATAACCTTCGGGTCTCATTAATGAATATGCATGAATCAAACCGCTGAGTTCATCAAAAGCAAAAAGCATTTTATCCATTTTTGAAATGGGTTCCACTCCAAAATGCTCAGGCCCATGGCTGGCAATTGCCCGGATAATTTCAGGATCAATATTTTGGTTTTCAAGTTCCTCAATAATTTTTTTACAATGCTGTTCCGGCCACTGATCCCAATCTGCATCATGCAGCAGGCCGGCCATTTCCCAACGCCATTGATCAGCTTCACTTAATTGTTCTTTATCTGCAGCCCAACTTTTCATTAAATGTGCAACTTGCTTCATGTGAAGTTTTAAACGCTCGTTCTTCACCCAATCATTTAATAATTGCTCAGCTTCTTCCTTACTTATTACATTACCGGCATTTTTGGGATCACCAAATGTTGATCTGTTTAATTTCAACGACATATTTGTTTCTTTCTTTAAATGTAAATAAAAAGGCTATCCAATTGGATAGCCTCTTATTAAATTTCACAGGAAATGATTTATTGATTAAGAGCCTGGTATTTCTTATCGTAAAACTTTTCTTTTTCTGTATTTCCTAAAAACCGGTACGCATCGGTTAACAGGTATAATGTTGTTTTGTATTCATTTTTCATACGACGGTCCTTTAACTGCTCAGCACTCATAGCTTCATAAAGAGAAAGTGCATATTCCAAATGAGGAAGAGCTTCCTTCATTCTTTCTTCCATTCTCTTTTTCAAATCTGTTTTTTTCTGTGTATCTGCAGGTGTTGTCCCTTTGATGGCTTTCATTTCATCTTGCAGTGCGGCTGCTTCATTAAAATAGGTTTTTCCCATTAGTAAATGACCGTCTTCTTTTTTAGGATCTAATTCGATGAGGACTTTTAATTGAGTTATAATCTTATCAAAATAAACTGTTTTCTCGTTTGCCGAAACTTTTTGTTCCATATACAACCAGTTAAATATTTCAGCTGCATAATCGTAACGTATATCATACTCTTTTGGTTCTTTATCTATAACAACTTCGTATTGTTTAAAGAGTTCTGGCCCTACTCCTTTTTTACGCATATTATCTAAATCCAGTTTATCATAATAAGTATCGTTGGGATAAAGTTTTCTTCCCATATCCGCATACTTTTTTGCATTTACCGAATCCTTTTTAGAATCGTAGTAATAGCTCACATATCTGTAACATACATCATAACCTTCACCACCAATATTTCCATCACAAATTTTTTGAAAAAAAGAAATAGCTTCATCCATTTTTTCAACCTGCATGGCAGCTGCACCTGCATAATAGTATAACACTGTGTCAACTTCAGTTAAAGCCCATTTATTTGAATAAATAAAACGGCCAACAGCATCGGCCTGTTTATATTTTGTAAGTGCATTATCATATTTTTTGTCATTGTAAAATTGATTGCCATCTCTTTGAAGTTCGAGATAATTATCAAAAATCGGGTACCCTCTTAAAATCATACTTGCTTCCGCTTGTTTTTGATCTAGTTCCATTGATTTTTTGAAAGCATCAAAAGATTGAATCCATGCATCTGGTACTGTTGCCTTTAATACATCATCTTTGGCAACTTTGCCATAAATAAGGCCTTTAAAATACCAGGCCTCCCAATTTTTTTGTTCTTTTTCATTGGCCAATGTAAGATCAATGGCTTCTTTTGCTTTTACCCAATCTTTCTTGTCGAAAAAACTGCGTACTTTTTTCATGTCCTGAGCAGAAATGCCAAGACAAAACATAACAGCAATCGCTGAGAAAATAATTTTTTTCATGTGCATCATTTTTGTTTTTACTTTTTGCCACATAGGATTTAAAATGCAAAATGAATTTAATTAATTATCCATTTCATTTCAAATCTCATTTTCTTTTTTATTTGATATTTAAAAATCCTGGTTACTGATTATCAGGTGTTTCAACAATTTCTACAACTTCATCGTCATCTCCGTTACTATCTTCTAAACGGGTAATTGCAGCAATTTCATCACCATCATCTACCCTTATTAATTTTACACCTTGTGTTGCTCTTCCCTGCTCACTAATCTGGTTCATTTTCATTCGAATGGTAACACCACTCTTACAGCTAATCATTAAATCTTCTTTTTCAGTTACTTCAAGCATGCCAACTAATGAACCTGTTTTTTCAGTAACATTAATAGTCTTAACACCTTTTCCTCCCCTGTTGGTCATTCTGTATTCATCAAAAGCAGTACGCTTTCCATATCCTTTTTCACTTACTACCAAAACAGTTCTTGAAGTGTCATCCTTATTTACACAAATCATACCAACAACTTCATCTTTTTCATCATCTACTTCAATTCCTGCAACACCAATTGCTCCTCTTCCGGTTGGTCTTACTTTTGCCTCAGGAAAACGGATAGCTCTACCGCTTTTAACAGCCATCATAATTTCACTGTTTCCATCGGTCATCTTAGCTTCAAGCAACTCATCACCTTCTACGATGTTAATTGCATTCACTCCGGTTGCACGCCTTCTGCTAAAATCTTGCAAAAGTGTTTTTTTGATGATTCCCTTTTTTGTACAAAGTACAATGTAATGATTCTTTATAAATTCCTCATCATCCAGGTTGGCTACATCAATGATTGCTCTCACTTTATCGTCGGGCTGTAATTGCATCAGATTCTGTATAGCTCTTCCCTTACTTGTTTTATCGCCTTCAGGAATTTCATATGATTTTAGCCAATAACATCTTCCTTTATCAGTAAAAAATAATAATGTATGATGAGTAGATGCAACAAACAGATGAGATACATAATCTTCTTCTCTTGTTTTGCTTCCCATGGCTCCCCTTCCTCCTCTTCGTTGCTGGCGGTATTCTGAAGCTGAAGTACGCTTAACGTATCCGGCATGAGAAATGGTTATTACTACATCTTCTTCTTTAATCAGGTCTTCAATTCTTACCTCATCATCTAAATACGTAATTTCTGTTCTGCGTTCATCACCAAAGCGATCTTTGATTTCAAGCAGTTCTTTTTTTATGAGATCAAAACGCATAGTTTCATTTCCTAATAATTCTGTTAAATGAGCAATCAACTTCATTAACTCATCATATTCATGAATTATTTTTTCTCTTTCCATTCCGGTTAAGCGCTGTAAACGCAATTCAAGAATGGCTTTTGCCTGTATATCATCTAAACCCCAACCGGCATTAATTAAATTTTCTTTTGCAACATCAGGCGTTGCTGAATTTCTGATAAGTTTAATTACTTCATCCAAATGATCTAAAGCAATTAAATATCCTTTTAAAATATGTGCTCTTTCTTCTGCTTTTCTTAATTCAAATTTTGCCCGTCGAACAATTATTTCATGACGGAATTCAACAAACTCAGATATCAGATCTTTCAGATTGAGTGTTCTTGGACGACCTTTTACCAATGCTACATTGTTTATACCATAAGAAGTTTGCAGCTCGGTAAATTTGAATAATTGGTTTACAATTACATTAGCAACTGCATCACGTTTTAAATCAATAACAATACGTGTACCCTCTTTCTGGTTACTTTCATTATTTACATGAACAATGCCTTCAATAATTTTATTATTTACAAGTTGCCCAATCTTATCAGTAAGTGCATCACGGTTGATTTGATAAGGAACTTCAGATATAATAATTTGTTCTCTGCCGCTTGTTTTAGTTTCAATGGTTAATTTTCCTCTCAGCACTACTCTACCTCTTCCGAAATGGTAACCGGCTTTAATCCCTTCCATTCCATAAATAGTACCGGCAGTTGGAAAATCAGGAGCCTTGATGTATTTCATCAATTCCTCGATGGTAATTTCTTTATTGTCGATATAAGCAATACAACCATCTATAACTTCACTGAGATTATGAGGCATCATATTGGTTGCCATACCTACAGCAATTCCACTTGATCCATTTATTAATAACTGGGGAATACGAGCAGGAAGAACAGAAGGTTCTCTTTCAGAATCATCAAAGTTATTTTGAAAATCAACGGTTTCTTTGTCAATATCATCCAGCATGCTTTCGGTTAAGCGTTCCATGCGTACCTCTGTGTAACGCATTGCTGCCGGTCCATCACCATCCTGGTTACCAAAGTTACCTTGCCCATCAACCAAAGTGTAACGCATGCTCCATTCCTGGGCCATACGCACCATAGCATCATAAACAGAACTATCTCCATGCGGATGATATTTACCTAACACTTCACCCACAATTCTTGCACTCTTCTTATATGATTTGTTGTACTGTAAACCCAGTTCATTCATAGCAAAAAGAATACGTCTGTGAACAGGTTTTAATCCATCTCTCACATCAGGTAAAGCACGGCCCACAATTACCGACATCGAATAATCGATATAGGCCGTTTTCATTTGTTCCTCAATGTTTACCGGAATAATACGGCCATGATTATGCCCGCCGTTTTCTGTTGTATTTTCAATTTGATCCATAGCTTAAAATAAGTGTGCAAAGATACCAAAATTGAAGGGGATAAAACTTAAAAATCAGCCTTTATTTTCGCTGTTTTTCAACAAATTAAACAATGATGTGGATAAGAAAATAAGTGCACAGAATGAATATAATTTTTAATAAACGTTTGTAGGGCATCCCATATTGGATTTTCTTTTCCCTCCACCTTTTTTTGATTTAAAAACAGAGCCATTTCCTCCACTGTTTGAAGTGATTAAATGATAGCTTAATGTAACACCAAGGAAATAATAATTGTCTTTATACTGAGAGCCACCTCTTTTTTGCAAATCTGGAGGATAGGGATCAGAATTATGAGCAGGTAGCTCAGGAGTGCGGAAGGCCATTTGAACTGCTAAAGGCCCTCTTTCAGATAACAAAGCAAATTGATTAACATAGGTTGTACTTACATCATCAACATAATCAGTAAATGTTTTGCGGTAACCAAATTCAGCACCAACATCAAACCGGTCGGTTAATTGCATTCTTAATCCAACTCCAAATGGGATAGCAAACTGAAAAAGGCTATAAGGTTTACGAGACGGATAACCAGTTAATCCCTGCCCTTCAGTTGATAATGGTTTTAGATATACTTTGTTTCCTGTTGATGAAATAGCATAAGAATTAAAATGAAATCCTGCAACAGAACCAAAAAGGTAAGGTGAAAAAACTCTGTTATCCATTCCCAGAAAATGATATTCGGCACCAGCTTGTATTTCCAGGATATTTGTTGCAAAACTCAGGTTTCGCAAATAACGAAAACTATCTGTTTGAAATTTATCAGCAGCATTCAATTTGGCAAAATGAATACCGGCACGAAGCATGATTTTTGGATTGATATCATAACTAACCCAGGTACCTATTGCATATTTTGCCTGTTTAAAAGTTAAATTTTTGCTCTGTAAATCTCCGTTGTAATTCGCCATTCCACCAAACAGATTTAAACGTAAATCCTGTGCATTTGCTGATAGAAAAAAAATAAAAAAGAGTGATATAAATACAAATTTGCGTTTCATGTATAAGAATTAAGACAAAAATGAAGCCAGTCTTTCATGAGGATGAACTAAAAACACACTTAGATAATCAAATTTAATCTTATTTCTCCAAAAGGTATTTATTCCATTGCAGATGATGTTTTTTACATAAAAAAAGAGACACCTGCTTTGAGATATCTCTTTTTGTAATACGTTTATTAAATTAAAAGCTATATACTAAATAACCCCATGGTGCCAATGAAAAATTCTGACCATCTGTAATCTTTTCTGCTTTTCCAGCAAATACATTCAAAGGCTCACCTGCAATATTTCCTTTTAAGGTTACTGTTTGTGGTCTGTTTGAAAAGTTTAATATGACCATTACTTTTTTACCATCTTTCGCTTTAGTATATGCATATACAGAAGCATCGTCACTGGATTGTAATTTGGTAAAAGTAGCATCAACTGCCAGTGCCGGTGTGCTTTTTCTGAGTGTTAGTAATGTTTTATAAAACGGAGCTCTTTGATATTTACCAAATGTGATACTGTCTTTATAAAAAAATGAAATAGAATCAAGGAAGGGCTCTTCTTGCCCGCTGTAGATTAATGGCAATGAGTTTCTCCATGTTTGAGTGAGTACAGCAAAGGGTGCATGAATTTCGCCGGGCATAGTAGCATAGTCTGCTTTATTCCATGAGTTTTCATCGTGGTTGCTGGTGAAAAACAATTTAATAGCATCAGGACGAAAGGTATTATCAAAACGCATCATAGCTGTATCCAGCGCCATTGCATTGGCTTCACCTTTTGCCAGTTTTTTCATTGTTACAAAAAAATCCCAGGGGTAGCTTGCATGAAAACCGGCATCATGCAACCATGCTACGTCACCTTCGGCCAACATAAAAATATCGGGTTTTATGTTTTTTAATTCGGTAATACAACGTTCCCAAAAGTTACGGGGCACTTCACTGGCAACATCACATCGAAAACCGTCAATTTTAGTTTCATTTAACCAAAACTTCATCGCATTGATCATACTGTCCTGTAATAATGGATTCCAGAAGTTGAGGTCTCTGGTATCGCTCCAATCAAAAGCATAAATTGGTTTACCGTCTTTGTCTTTGTTAAAGAAATCCGGATTGCTTTGCATCCACCGATTATCAGCACCAGTATGATTTGCAACCCAATCAGTAATTACTTTAAAACCCAATTCATGAGCTTTGTTTACCAATGCTTTCCAATCTTCCATGGTACCAAACTCAGGATTAACAGCTGTATAATCAGCAACGGCATAATAGCTTCCCAATTCACCTTTACGATCAACTTTACTGATTGGTGTAATGGGCATAAACCAAAGAATCTCTACTCCCATTTCTTTTAGTCTTGGAAGTGCCTTTTCAAATGCTTTAAAAGTTCCTTCTTTTGTGTATTGCCTCACATTCACTTCATATATATTCGATTGCTTAATATATTCAGGATAAGTAGAAGACACAGAAATTGCTTTGTCTTCTTTTTTTGGCATCAGTTTGCAGGATGAATAAACCAAACAAAATGCAGTTGCTGTTAATAATAGTTTTTGAATTTTCATAATCTAAAGTTTGAGGTCTGCAATTTATTTACTTTTCCCAGTTTAAACATAAATTATTCCGGTTTAAACATGATAATTCTTTTAATGCAAATTAATTTTCTAACTTATACCAGACTTTTAACTTAAACACATGAAAAAGTTATTACTGTTAATCAGTATTTGTTTTTTTTATTTTTCATTGAGTTATGCTGCATCTGTTTCTATAACCATTTCCGGATTTTCCTATACTCCTTCCAGTATTACAGTAAATGTGGGTGATGTAGTTACCATTGAATCCAGTTCATTTCATCCATTAATACAAGTTAGTCAGGCAACCTGGGATGCAAACAGCAGTACCCAATTGCAAGGGGGCTTTAATGCTACCAGCAATTTTGAACTTACAATTACAGCAGGTATGGCAGGTTCAACCATTTTTTATGTTTGCGGAAATCATGTTGCAAGTGGCATGAAAGGACAAATAACAGTAAATGTTACATCAGGCATATCTGAAAACAAGAATCGGGAGTTTAATATGACGGTATTTCCAAATCCAGTATCATCCAATGGCTGGTTAAATATCAGTACCAAAAAATCAAGTAAAATAAACTTAACTCTCTTTGATTTACAGGGAAGAATTGTAAATACTTTAATGAACAACTATTTACAAGCTGGTGAAATAACTATTCCCTTTAATGCTGCACATTTGCAAAAAGGAATTTATATTTTACAATTACGTACAACAACGGGATTATTGCGAAAACAAATTACAATTCAATAATGCTAAATATTTTCAGCAGCTATTTCTCCGGTTACTACAGCTCCTTCCATTGATGCCTGTAAGTCGGCCAAATGTTCACCTGCAAAAAGTGTATTTAAAAATGGTTTTTGCAGCATTGGCCTTATCCTGAACCACTGCCCGGGCCTGTAAATAGAATAGGCCCCTTTTGAAAATTCATCATCACCCCAATAATAATTAAATTGTTTTAACATCTGTGACCGGGTATTTCCAAAAGCCGGCTGTAAAGTTTGTTGCATTAATGATGCCCTATTATTTTCATTTTGTTTTGCTACAACATCTGCTTTATCACCAATAGAATAAGAAATTAAAACTCCTTTTGATGATGGTTGATTTTTAGTGCCATGATATATAAAGTGCGAAGTTGTATCGGTAATGATATCAAAACTTTCATCCTTCCAGAAACGATTGTTATACAGGATTGCATTTTTATTTACCCGGCTGTATTGCAATTCATTGATGGCATCAATTTTATCGAACGGAAGCTTAGGCATCCACTCTATTTTTTTCATGGCCTGAGTTGGGACTGTACAAATAATTTTATCGGCTTCAAATATTTCACCGTTGGTACAAGTTACTTTTGCATTTGTACCTTGTTCAATTTTTTTAACCTGGTAATTTGTTTTTATTTTATCTCTTCCTATTTTATTAGCTAAGGCTTCTGCCAACTTTCCATTTCCTCCTACAATTTTATAGGGTAAATCTTTTCTTTCTGCTACAGTAGT
>DAIOWB010000080.1:0-10010 GCA_036758725.1 Lacibacter sp. | reverse complement strand
AATGGGCCCTCGAAAAAAATGAGTATCCACAAATTATTATTTCAAACATTCAACCCAATTAATCAATGGCTACATACTCATTGAAAGCTGTACAAAGAATTCCTGTTTCTTTAGATGTTGCATGGGCTTTTTTTTCAAATCCGGCAAACCTGCAAACCATAACTCCCAATAACCTGGGGTTTAAAATTTTATCGAAACATCACGGTGAAAAAATGTACCATGGACAAATCATTGAATATAAGGTTTCACCTGTTCTTGGAATTCCCATATACTGGATGACAGAAATCACCCATGTAAAAGACAATGAATTTTTTGTTGATGAACAACGTTTCGGGCCCTATGCACTCTGGCATCATCAGCATCATTTTAAAGAGATTGACGGGGGAGTTGAGATGACTGATATAGTACACTACCGTAATCCTTTGTGGTTTTTTGGCGATCTGGCAAATTCCATTTTAGTCAAAAAACAATTGAAAGAAATTTTCAACTATCGCATTAAAAAAGTGGAAGAATTATTTGGCCAATGGCCGTCTGCACATACAAATACAATTGAGTTTAATTAATTGCTAAACTCAATTGTAATTGATCATTTGAGAACTCAGATTGCCTGGTGATTAAAAGGTTGTATAACCATTTCACTTACTACGCCACTTGTTGGTTGCTGGCATAAAAACCAGATTGCTTTTGCGGCTTCTTCAGCCATTACCATTTTATCCCGTTGTACACGCAAATCTATTTCATCCCAGAACGGCGTATCAACACCACCCAGGAATAAATTGGTAATTCTGATTTCAGTTCGTTTCACTTCTTCACGAATGCTTTGCATCATTCCTAACAATCCATATTTTGATGCAGAGTAAGCAGCAGCTCCCAGCATGGGCACTTTACCAAGTATGCCCGGAATATTAATGATTAGTCCTTTTTTTAATTCTTTCATTTTTGGTAAAAATGCTTTTACTAATAAAAACGGACCATATAAATTATCATTTAATGTTTGGAGAAATTCAGCTTCAGTTAAAACATCAGAAGATTTGATAATGCCAATACCTGCAGCATTTATTATTACATCAATGGCGGAATATTGAGCAAAGAACTGTTCTTTTAAAACTGCTACTTCTTCCGGGTTGCTTATATCAAGTGCAAGTGTTTTGGATTGGGGAAGATTTAATTCGTTTGCCAAATTTGAAAGCTTCTCTTTATTTCTTGCTGCAAGAAACAAATTGGCACCGCTGCCTGCCAGAAGTTTTGCTGTTTTACTCCCAATGCCACCGGTTGCACCAATGATTAATACATTTTTACTTTTTATTGATTCCATAAATAATTGTATGTGTGTTTAAACAAACAAATTGTAAAAAGGTTTGATGCTGTTGCAATATTTCAAATACAGAGTAATTATTTAGCTTATTATAGTTTAATATTGAAAAAACAGGCAAGTGCCAATTGTTAAAAACAGATAATGCGTCAGTTGTATTGCCTGATCTTTTTGTTTGATTATTTTTGACTGATGAGTAAAAAGAAACTGGTTGTATTAACAGGTGCCGGCATCAGTGCTGAAAGCGGATTAAAAACATTCCGTGACAGTGATGGTTTATGGGAAGGTTATAATATTGAAGATGTAGCAACACCCGGTGCATGGAGAAAAAATCCAAAACTTGTTTTAGAATTTTATAACTACCGTAGAAAAAATGTAGCAGATGCCATGCCCAATGCTGCACATTATGGTTTGGCAGAATTGGAAAAAGATTTTGATGTAACCATCATTACACAAAATATTGATGATTTGCATGAACGGGCAGGTTCCAGTAACATACTTCATTTACACGGAGAAATATTTAAAATGCGTAGTGAGAAAGATGAGCATCTTATATATCCGATTAAGGGAGATATTCATTTAGGTGATGTGGCTGATGATGGAGCACAACTTCGTCCATATATTGTTTGGTTTCAGGAGCCGGTACCTATGATAGAAGAAGCCGTACCTATTGTACATGCTGCAGATGTTTTTGTTGTTGTGGGAACTTCTTTGGTTGTTTATCCTGCAGCCGGATTAGTTACTGTTGCTGATCCGTTAATTCCAAAGTTCATTTTAGATAAAAAAATACCATCTACTTCCTCTGTATATAATGTTACTGCTATTGAAAAACCAGCAACAGAAGGAATAAATGAGTTAATAGAAAAATTAAGGAAGGAATTGTAGCTTATTCTTTTTCTCCGCCCTGCGGGCCATAAAAAATAACCCAGGTGGCAAAATCTTCAGAAAAATTTTCAAAACAATGCTCCATACCGGCAGGTACAAATAATACATCCCCTTTTGAACAGGTAAGTTTTTTCTCTTCCAATTTAAATTGGCTTTTACCTGATGCAATTATATATATTTCATCCTGCAGGTGTGGTTGCTGCTCATCAAGATCTTTAGGGGCATAATATTCTATGCTCATTGTGCCATGCTTCATTAAGCAGGTAAATGGAAATTCCGGTTCCTGTTTTAATTGTTCAATTGCTTCAGCAATGGTGATTTTATCTTTCATCTGTTTTACTTTATGTTTATAAAAGAAGATGAGATGTTATTCATTCAATTATTAAAACGATAATTGTTTTTCATGAAATTGAATTCCATTTACTTTCAGTTCTTCCAGCACAGGTTCATAAATTTCTTTATGCGTTGGAATATGTAAGCCCTTTAATTTAATTTTTTCTTGCAGTATTAATTTTGCTGCAATGCCTAATGGCAAACCAACAGTTTTAGCCATGGCCGTTCTTAAGCTGTCTTCACCTTTTACAACTAGTGTTGAATGTATTGATGAGACTTTACCAGAGCTTGTTACATATTCTATTTCATGCAGCATCACAATGAGGTCTTTATCTGCAGGTTTTAAAGCAAGTTTCGGTTCTACCCTGGATTGTAAAATATCAGCACTTGATTTTACATGAGCAGGTAAAGCATCTGTTGTATCCAGTTCAAGAAATTCAAATTGCTGTAAAACTTTATCATGATTCGCCTCAGGTGCATAGAGTTCGAGATACATTCGTAAACTCATTTCTCTTTGTTCAACCTGTTTTAGTTTTGAAGCAAACCATTCATGATAGGTTTTGTATTGCCTTATTTCTGCTGCATCCATTTCATTAGTTAATCCCAGATCAACAATTACATCCCATCCCTTACAAAAATCAGTATAACGAAGTGTTGTTCTGATAAATGTTGAAGCTTCTTCTAAATGATAAAGTGGAATATAACTTAGTGAATCTCTGTTTGGGTACCAGGCCATGGATGGTAATCCATCAATCTGTATTTGTGGTGAGTTTTCAAAAACATGAGAATAATCTTTCTTAATGATTAAATTATTTTCTTTGAATGCAGCGCCTGCCTGCCCGGCCATAATGATGTTACGGGGGTTCCAGCTTATTTTATAATGCCATGGATTATCATCACTTTCTGGTGCAACTAATCCTCCACAGTGCGATTTAAACGATGTAATTGTTCCACCTTTCGATTTAATTTCATCAAAGAGTTGCATGGCGCTCATGTGATCAATACCGGGATCGAGACCCATTTCACAAAGGAAAAGGAGTTCTTTGCTCTTTATTTCTGCTTCCAGGTTTTTTATTTCTGCATCAACATAAGAAGCGTTTAACAGGTTTCTTCCTATGGCAACACAATCTTTTACAACATGAATATGAAGAAAAGGAGGTAGGAGAGAAATAACAATATCTGCAGATTCAATCAGCATTCTTCGTTCATCTGCATCCGTTACGTTTACTTCAACAGCCTGTGCATTTGTAGTGTTACCAACTTTTAATTGAGCCTGTTCCAGGTTACTATCGGCTACAATCAGTTTCCAGTTATTTTCTGAAACAGTTTGTTTTAAATAATCAATAAGAACGGTTGCTGATTTACCAGCACCAAAGACAAGAATCGTTTTCACCAGAATTAATTTGTGGCAAGTTAGGCGAAAATGAAAATGTGCTGATTTGAAAATTTGAAAAGGTTCCAGAATTGTTGAGTTCTGTTAAACAGCTGAGCCTAGCCCGGACTGCAACGGAAAACCCGCTGAAGCTATTGCAGCATAGCATTGTGGCGTATTTGCAGTGAAAGGCCGGATACAAGCGTTTGGTTATGTACAATAGTAAATGCTTCAAAAAAAAGTATTGTTATAGGTTCTTAAACTGATTTTGGGTGTTTGGGCTTCTATCAATAAATTTGCTGCTCTTTAAACAAATCTATTTCAATGAGAACAATTGCAATGAGAGAAGCCCTTCGTGAGGCAATGCAGGAAGAAATGCGCAGAGACGAAAGGGTTTTTTTAATGGGTGAAGAAGTTGCAGAGTATAATGGTGCCTATAAAGTAAGCCAAGGTATGCTTGATGAATTTGGACCTAAACGTGTAATTGATACACCTATTTCTGAATTAGGCTTTACAGCTGTTGCAGTTGGTGCAGCTCAAAATGGATTAAGACCCATTGTAGAATTTATGACCTGGAACTTTGCAGTATTAGCATTGGATCAGATATTGAATACCGCTTCAAAAATGCTTGCAATGAGTGGCGGACAAGTTGGTTGCCCCATTGTTTTTCGTGGTGCAAATGGCTCTGCGGGGCAGTTAGGTGCACAACACTCAACCGCATTTGAAAGTTATTATGCCAACATTCCGGGTTTGAAAGTGATTTCACCATCTAATCCATACGATTCAAAAGGTTTGTTGAAAGCGGCTATACGTGATGATGATCCGGTTATGTTTATGGAATGTGAAGTTTGTTATGGTGATAAAGGTGAAGTACCAGAAGGTGAATATATTATTGAAATTGGTAAAGCAGATATTAAAAGACCGGGCCGAGATGTTACCATTGTTTCATTTAATAAAATGATGAAAGTGGCTTTAGGCGCTGCTGAAGAATTAGCAAAAGAAGGGATTGAAGCCGAGGTAATTGACTTAAGAACTATCCGTCCTCTTGATTGGTTTACCATTCTTGAAAGCGTTAAAAAAACTAATAGATTGGTGATTGTTGAAGAGCAATGGCCTTTTGCTTCTATTTCATCTGAAATTGCGTATCGTATTCAGAAAGAGGGATTTGACTATCTTGACGCACCTATCCGCCGTATTACAAGTGTAGATGCACCCATGCACTATGCACCAAACCTGGTTGCAGGTTATTTACCTGATGTTCCGAGGACTATTAAGCTGGTGAAAGAGGTGATGTATATGAAGAAATAATTGTGTTTTTCAATAGAAAAAGCCGTTCAAACTACTTTGAACGGCTTTTTTATTTTAAAAAAATACTTGATAAAGTTTTTTAATTCAAAAGTTTTAGACCATATTTGTAACGGTTTTTCATAGGATATTGGATTTTAAACGAAGCTGGATTTCTATCCGGCTTTTCTTTTATCTGAACTTTTTTGAATTTTTGCTTCTACTTTAAAAGAAGATGCCTTCTACAAAGAATTGAATAACAGCTAATAGCATCCAAACTAAGCAATAGGTAACTAATACAAATGAAAAACCTACAGCTGAAATTTTAAGTATCAATTTCCAAGGAGGTTGAGAAATGATTGAATTAAGTTTCATAAGGATCAGGGTTGGTTCCTAGCAAAATTAAAATAAACTATGAGTTTTGATTGCGTGTTTAACCTGAATTTTCATTTCAGTAATTCCCGAACTCATAATTACCATTTACGCAGTTGATTATCGTAAAACGTCCATTCAGGTGTATAGATGATTTTTTCCTTACTTACTTTAAACCAGGGACTTAATTCAGATGCCTGTAAATTCTGCAACAAATGAATATCCTGTGCCGGCATATAACTCTGGGCGAGAAGGAATATTTTTTCACCCGTTTGTACATGTTGGGCAACATCCATAATAATCACTGCATGTCCCGGGCTACCTCCCTTAATAAGAACATCACCTATTGATAAATGATCCCAGCTTTGTTCTTTTAATTGCTTTTGTAGTGATATGGTTCCACACATTGTATATACTTTTTCTAAATATTGTTGCCAGTTTTTATACTTTAATTGATCCCATATGTATTTTTTATCAGCATTATCGGTAAAGCAAATTGCTTCTTTTTTTTGTTTTAGGTATTCAGCCCTTAACCGCATTACCGCATCTGCACATTGTTGCAAATCTTTATCGCCTGTACTTATGTTCAAAACCGCATACTGTGCAGTTTGATTGGCTTTGGGTTTGCCATTATACAAATAAACCGTTTTATCTTTTTTCAATTGCTGTTTTCTGAGAAACGAACCAAAGCTCTCTTTAGTCACAGAAATCCTTTCATATGCTGCAGGAACTTCAATGTCTTCAATTGTTTTTAAGTTTGATGCAAATGGGGTAGTTTTTAGTAACGAGGCTTTCATTGTTATAGCAATCATAAGACTAATGCACAGGAAAAATAACAGCCATCTCATAATTGAAAGGTTTTTGGTTAGCTTTGAAGCAGTTCAATTTATTTTCCACAAAAGAATTTGTTAAACCCATATGAGTAATATTTTAATAATTGATGATGAAAAAGCAATTCGTAAAACTTTAGGAGAAATTCTTTCTTATGAGGGATATCAGATAGAAGATGCTGAAAACGGTGAAGAAGGCTTAAAGAAAATCAGAGAGAAGAGTTATGATGTTGTTTTGTGTGATATTAAAATGCCCAAGCTTGATGGTATGGAGTTTTTAGAAAAAGCAAGGGAAATAAATCCTGATCTGCCTGTGATTATGATTTCTGGTCATGGTACCATTGAAACAGCAGTTGAAGCAGTTAAAAAAGGTGCATTTGATTATGTGGCTAAACCACCCGATCTCAACCGACTGCTCATTACTATTCGTAATGCAATGGATAAGCAAACTCTTATTACTGAAACCAAGTTCCTGAAAAGAAAAGTACAGAAGGTGCAGGAAATGATTGGAGATAGTAATGCATTAAAAAAAATTAAGGATACTATTGAAAAAGTAGCACCTACGGATGCCCGTGTTTTAATTACCGGTGAAAACGGATCAGGAAAAGAATTGGTTGCCAGATGGATTCATGCAAAGAGTAACCGGGCAAATGGCCAGCTTGTTGAAGTGAATTGTGCGGCTATTCCAAGTGAGTTAATAGAAAGCGAATTGTTTGGTCATGAAAAGGGTTCATTTACTTCTGCCATCAAACAACGTATAGGAAAATTTGAACAGGCCAATGGAGGCACTTTGTTTTTAGATGAAATTGGGGACATGAGTTTATCTGCCCAGGCAAAAGTGTTGCGGGCTTTACAGGAAAATAAAATTACCCGGGTAGGAGGTGAAAAGGATATTACAGTTGATGTTAGAGTTATTGCTGCCACCAACAAGGATTTATTAAAAGAAGTGGAAGCAAAAAATTTCAGGCTTGATTTATATCACCGCCTGAGTGTGATTATTATCCACGTTCCATCACTCAATGAGCGGAAAGAAGATGTACCACTCTTAACTGATTACTTTCTGCAACAAGTAGCAGATGATTACGGACAGCCTAAAAAACTTATCGAAAAGAAAGCAATTGAAGCTTTGCAAAATCACGACTGGACAGGTAACATCAGGGAGTTCAGAAATGTTATTGAACGCCTCGTTATTTTATCTGGTAAAACAATTACTGAAGAAGACGTTTATAATTTTGTGATTCCAAAAAAATGAAGCAGAAAGTATTTTGTATTGGAGGATTAGGTACCGATGAGCAGATTTTTTCAAGGCTTTCTATTTCAAATGCAGAACTAGTTACAGTAAAATGGTTAATACCACAAAAGAAAGAATCTTTTTCTTCCTATGTACAACGAATGATGTTACAGGTTACCGATCCTGAGCCTGTTCTGTTAGGTATTTCATTTGGCGGTATGGTAGCTGTTGAAATGGCCAAACAATACCGGGTTAAAAAAGCATTCATCATTTCATCAGTAAAACACAAAAGCGAATTGCCATTGTGGATGAAAGTATTAAAAAAAATTCCTCTTCATCTTCTGCTTAAACCCAGGCCAAACAAGTTGATTTATCCCATAGAAGATTTTTTTCTTGGTGCAAATGACCCTGAGACAAGAAAATTAGCTGCTTTTTACAGGGAAAACATCCATCAGGGTTATCTGCAGTGGGCTATTCATGAAATTATTAATTGGCAAAATGTAACAATTCCGAAAAACCTGATACATATACACGGTACAGCAGATCGGGTTTTCCCTTTAAGAAATATGAAGGTAGATTTCAGAGTAGCGAAAGGAAAACATTTTATGATTTATAACCGATCTGTGGACATTAGCAACATTATTTATAAAGAATTGGAAAGGTTGAAATACTAAAGCCCGGATTGGATCAGTTGTTAAATGAAGAAGAATATCTCCTTCACTTTTCTGGCTGCAAATTACAAACCCTTACTTTTGTGTGCATTAAAAATTAACGAATGAGTTTAAACGAAATATTCTGGATTTTTTTTATTGGGTTTCTCATCCAATATCTTCCTTCAGTTGGTTATTATGGCATGTTTAAAAAAGCGGGTATTCCTGCATGGAAAGCATTTGTGCCATTTTATAATATGTGGATTGTTACTGAACTTGCTGGAATAAAAAAGTATTGGTTTTTTCTTCAATTTATTCCAATAGTGGGCTGGTTTATTACGTTGGGTATACTCATTGATTTTGTAAAGGTTTTTGGAAAGTTCCATTTTATTGAACATACCTTAACAGTTTTAGCGGCACCCATTTATTTTATTTTTCTCGGTTTTAATAAACAGGATAAATATGTAGGAGCAGAAGCTGCAAAATTGCATAAGAAATCAACAGCAAGAGAATGGGTTGATGCCGCAATTTTTGCAATAGTAGCTGCAGGGTTAATCAGGATGTTCATTTTTGAAGCATACGTAATTCCTACACCATCTATGGAACGTTCACTAATGGTGAATGACTTTTTGTTTGTAAGTAAAACTGCTTTTGGATCAAGAGTGCCAAATACTCCTTTATCATTTCCTTTAGTACATCATACGTTTCCCATTTTTAAAACAAAATCTTATTTTGATTTTATCAATCTTAAATACCGTCGTTGGTTTGCCAGTCCGGTTAAGAGAAATGATGTAATGGTTTTTAATTTACCCGTTGGCGATACTGTAATTAATGATGAGGAAAATTTCGGATCAAAGGTTACATACTACGAAGCCATACGACAGTTTGGTGGTGATAGAAACAGAGTATGGGATAATTACGGAGATATCATTATTACTAGGCCTGTTGATAAACGAGAGAATTTTATTAAACGTTGTGTTGCTATTGCAGGTGATACAATGGAAATCAGAAATGGCGTAGTTTATATCAACGGAAAAATAAATGATATACCACCTGCTTCTGAAACTAATTATGTTTTAAAAACAAAAGGCCAGCCTTTGGATTATGCTTTAATAGAAGAAGATTATGGAATTCGTGAAGCAGCGGGAGAAGTAAGAGAATTAGGAAATAATCAATATGAAATATTCTTAACAAAAGAACAGGTAGCAATATTCAGTAAACTGCCTTTTGTTGAATCTATTACTCCGGTGAACTTTACTTATGAAAAAGATATAAGGGGAGTAGGCGGAATTGATTTATTTCCAAATGATACTGTTAATTGTAAATGGACGATTGATAATTACGGGCCTCTTTATGTTCCTCAAAAAGGAGCATCAATACAGTTAACTCCTGAAATTTATAGTCGCTATGAAAGAATCATTCGTACCTATGAAGGAAATAGTTTTGAAATGAAAGAAGGCAAATTTTTTGTAAATGGAAAGCAAACAGATAATTACACATTTAAAATGAATTATTTCTGGTTGATGGGCGATAACAGGCACAACTCACTCGATAGCAGATACTGGGGCTTTGTACCCGAAGATCATGTGGTTGGAAAGGCTTCTTTGATCTTTTTCAGCTGGGAAAAAGGCCCGAGATGGAGCAGAATTTTCCGGGCTATTAAATAATAGTGTATATTTGATACCGAGCTTTTATGATGGATCCTCCGACACGTTCGGGGGATTTTTTATCTAAATATCTC
>DAIOWB010000079.1:0-10019 GCA_036758725.1 Lacibacter sp. | reverse complement strand
TTCAGTCATATTCACTTTGTAATATAACTTACCGTTCTTATGCTTGAACGTCCACATACCTGTTTGTTTCCCTGCTGTATATAAGCCTTCAGATTCAGTTACAGCATTTGCATAATTGAGTTTATACATTCCATCCAATTCATCGTTTTTATAAGAACCTTGTTCTTTTATTGAATGATCTGAATAATAGATAACAAAGGGTCCGTTTAACTTTCCGTTTTCATAATTAAACTCCGATTTAAGAAGGCCATCATTATAATAATTTTTTGTTTTGCCATGCAGTTCATCCTGTAAATAATTTTCTTCAGTTAACAGAACTCCAAACCTGTTATAACCTTTAACTAATCCTTCTGCTTTATCATCTTTATATACTATTTGCTTTTTAATTCCACCTGACCGGTAAAAGGTTGTAGTGTTCCCATTCAATTTTCCATTTACAAATAGTTCAATACTCTGAGGAGCGCCATTATCATAAAAGAACTTCCATTCACCGTTTTTTTCATCATTTACAAAGCGGCCCTTTGCTTTTAAGTTTCCTTCAGGATGATAAAATTCCCATTCTCCTTCACCTTTTCCATTTTCTACTTTACCCTTTCCAAAAAACCGATTCTCATCAAAATGATAAATTGCCGGCGCATTCTGCCTGTCATTAAATGATACAACTCTTGTACTTCTAATTAAATTGCTGTAGCTGTATGCATAATCTGTGAATTTCGTTATATCACTTTTGTTTTTCTTTATGTAGGATTTTATTTCTTCAATATCCAATCCACTAAAAGCATGGTTTAATAATTCTTCTGCTCTTTTATCTGCAAGTACCTGTTTAAAAAACGGAACATATAATTGCATGTAAGGATCATCTGAACTTTCATCAAACTGCAGTTTTTCCATCATCACATTAATTTGACGGAAAATTTTATCATCCATATTAAATTTCACTTTATATCCTTTATCCAATGCAATTTTTGAAAACACAATCTGCTCAACCATGTTAAAATTATCAGGATAGTCGCCTTCTCTTTTTTGTTGAAATTCTACCGCTTCGTCTTTTGCATTACAGATAAAACTCAGAAAAGTTACTACACGCTGTGCGTTTGTATGTGATGGATGTACAATTTGTGCCATCATAAAAGCCATGAGTGCCGGCACCATTTTTCCTTCCTGATAATTAATATACCCAAGTTTATAATGACCTAAAGGATTAAGAAAATTCAGCTTCACACATTCCAAAGCAAGTGTTTCAGCTTCTTTATACCGCTTTAACCTGTATAGTGTTGTAACTTTTTGAGATTTGGCCGCAAAAGATGCAGGGTAAATAGCGATGATTGAATCATATAGCTTTAATGCCATATCAGCACTTCCCATTTCATCTAAAATATTGGCTTTCAGAATTAAATAATCCAGTGAGGATTTTTCATCGTCTTCAGCAATTGCAAGATGAATGGCATTCAACGCATCTTTATATAATGAATCCTGCAAAAGAGAAAGTGCAGTTTCATATAATGAAAGCCTGTAACTGGTATCATTACGATGAACGCTGCTAAACTCTATAACTGCTTTTTTATACTCCCCTTTTTCATAATATTCTACACCCTTTAAGAGAATTGCTTTTGAATCGGGCGAATGTTGAGGAAGTTGCTGGGCGTTTGAAAATGATGTAATAACTGAAAACAATACGAATAAAAAATACGGATTAGCATTCTTCATATCTATTTTTTTGTGTTGTGTTTTAGAAGGATAAATGAAAATAAGTAAAATATTAATTTGACATAGATTTTATAACAGAAAAATAAATGATGAAATGGTTTGTATTATTCCATATCAATTGAAACAAAATATTTATTGCTCCATGAATATTAAATGAAATTTTAATACTTCTTAAACCATTCAACCCTTTTGTCTTTTCAATCAAATGCTAAATGCAGTATCTATAATTTCTGCCTGTTCCAGTACATGTACTTTATGATATCCTGTTGCTGTTGATGCCGATGATTGCCTGCTGATGATTCCAAAACTGATATTTTTTAAATTCATTTGCAGATACCATGCAGCTCCCATGTTTAATGGTTCTTCCTGTACCCAGAACCAGGTAGCCCTGTTATATTTTTTATAAAGAGCAATAATCTGTTGTTCGGGTAATGGATACAATTGCTCAAGCCGGATAATGGCGATATCATTTCGATTGTCTTTTTGTTTTCTTTCAGCCAAATCAAAATATATTTTACCTGAACAGAAAAACACTTTTCTTACTTGTAACGCTTCTGGTTGAGCCGGATCATCCAACACTTCTTTAAATCCTCCGGTTAAAAATTCATCTTTTGTTGAATAAGAACCCGGGTGGCGAAGATTTGCCTTAGGTGAAAAATTAATTAATGGTTTTCTAAATGGCCAGGTTATTTGTCGTCTTAATACATGAAACAAATTAGCTGCTGTAGTAACATTGGTAACCACCAGGTTTAATTCTGCACAGAGTTGCAGAAAACGCTCAATTCTTGCACTGCTATGCTCGGGCCCCTGTCCTTCATAACCATGTGGCAGCAATAATGTAACTCCGTTCATCCTGTTCCACTTTTGCTCACCGGCTGCTATAAACTGATCAATCATGATTTGTGTACCGTTATTAAAATCACCAAACTGTGCTTCCCAAATAACCAATGCATTTGGATTTGCCATGGCATATCCATATTCAAAACCCAATACGCCATATTCACTGAGTAATGAATTATAAATTCTGAAATGGCCACCACCTTCAATATGACTTAAACGGCTATAAGGTTTACTTGTTACTTCATCACGTAACACAGCATGGCGGTGAGAGAAAGTTCCACGTTGCACATCCTGTCCGCTCATTCGTACATCTTTGCCTTCATGCATTAAACTGCCATACGCCATTAATTCAGCAGTTGCCCAATCAATTTTATGTTCTTCTTTAAATAATTTTATTTTATCCTGAATAATTTTTTCAACTTTTTTCAATGGTTTAAAATCATCGGGCCATAGCATAATGGCATTAAATATTTTATCGAAATCAGCGCTTTGAATAGCAGTAACAGGTGATTGAATAAAATCATCAGCAGTTGCTTTGCGTAAACTTTTCCATGCTAATTCAGGAGGTTGATAATGATAAGGCAGCGGGTTTTGTTTTACTTCATCTAAACGTTCCTGCAAATCGCTCCAGAATTTTTTCTCCATTTCCAACGCTAATACTTTGGCATCTTCTTCCCCATTTTGCAACAGGTAATTGGTATATACTTCTCTTGGGTTGGGATGCTTATCAATTAATGCATACAATTGTGGTTGTGTAAATTTGGGATCGTCTCCTTCATTATGACCGTGCTTGCGATAACAAACCATATCAATAAATACATCGCTGTTAAATTCCTGTCGGTAACGGGTTGCAATTTCAACACACTTTACAACAGCTTCTGCATCATCACCATTAACATGAAAAACAGGCGCCTGTATCATTGATGCCAGGGAAGTACAGTAATCAGAACTTCTTGCATCGTCAAAATCGGTTGTAAAACCAATCTGGTTATTAATCACAAAGTGCATGGTACCGCCAGTATAAAAACCTTTGAGATAACTCATTTGTAACACTTCGTAAACAATGCCCTGCCCTGCAACTGATGCATCGCCATGAATTAATACAGGAAGTATTTTATCGAAATCGCTTTTATACATCACATCGGCTTTTGCCCTGCTGAAACCAACAACAACGGGATTTACCGCTTCGAGATGCGATGGGTTAGGCATTAATTTTAAATGAATGGTTTTACCGTTCATGGTTTGCACTTCACTACCATAACCCATATGATATTTCACATCACCACTACCCATGGTTTGATCCATCTGGGCAGTGCCTTCAAACTCACTGAAAATCTGTGCATAGGTTTTACCCATTATATTGGCCAGTACATTTAAGCGGCCCCTGTGTGCCATACCAAATACCACTTCATGTACATCCAGATCTGCTGATGCATTAATAATTGCATCCAATGCTGCAATAGTTGTTTCGCCACCTTCCAGTGAAAAGCGTTTCTGGCCTACATATTTTGTTTGAAGAAATTTTTCAAAGAGTACGCCCTGGTTCAGTTTATCAAGAATGCGTTTCCTTTTTTCTAAGGGAAGAGGTGAAAAGAATTCCTTTTCCATTGCATTGGTTAAAAAATCAATTTTCTTCTGATCGCTGATATATTTAAACTCAATACCTACATGGGAGGCATAACATTTTTCAAGATGGCTCTGAATGTTACGGAGTGATGTTGCACCTAATCCTAATAACTGACCTGCCTGAAATACTTTATCCAGATCAGCATCTGTAAAACCGTAAAATGCAAGTCCGATGTTTGCCCCCCTGTCTTTTCGTTTACGAATGGGATTTGTATTGGCAATAAGATGGCCTTTATTTCTATAGCCCAGAATTAAACGATAAACCATTAACTCCTTCATCCAATCAATGCCTTCGGGAGTTGAAGTAACTGGTGATCCATTAGCTGCAGCCTGTACATTGATTGCTGTTCCGGATGAAATAGCAAAATCAAACCCCTCAAAGAATTTTTTCATTTCAGGATCTATGCTATTGGGATCTTTTACAAAATCGTTGTATAAGCTTTCAATGTATTGAGGATGAGAACCGGTGATGTATTGAAAATCTTTCATATTGATGGTTACTGTCTTGCTTTGTGAAATAGAGTGGCAAATATCGGTTCTTTTAGTCAAAGAATTGAGCCGGTTAAGACTACTTTCTTTCAATTTCAAAAGCATTATCAATTAGAAGATTTCGTTTTGTATTTTCACTCATTATTAAAAGCAAGGAATGAAATTATTTCTGATATTACTGGGCTTTCTCTCTTTTTCACCGTTTTACAAAAAAGGGTTGCATGTTCAACTATTACCTAAAAAAGAAGTAATCAATTCAATACTCAAAAAACAAAGTGATAGTCTTGATATTAAAATAGGGCAATTAATCATTTTTGGTTTTTATGGAACCGTTGTTAATTCAAACGACCTTGTTTACAAAGCTGTAAAAGATGGAAAAGTTGGAAGTATACTTATCTACAGCAGAAACCTCACCCAAAAAAACACTGCACAAAATTTAAAAAATCTCATCAGCAATTTTCAAAGTGCTTCCCCTATTCCTTTATTTATCAGTATTGACCAGGAAGGTGGTATTGTAAACAGATTAAAACCACAACTGGGATTTCCTATTATGCCATCAGCAAAATGGATCGGGGAAATAAACAATACTGATACTACCAGGTTTTATGCAGATAATATGGCAAGAACCTTATCGGAGTTGGGCATCAATCTTAATTATGCTCCTGTTTTAGATGTCTTTAATCCACTGTGCCCGGTATTGGGAGCCAGGCAAAGATGTTATTCAAACGACCCTGACATCATTACAAAACATGCAGGTATTACCATTGAAAGCCATCATTATTTTGGAGTAAAAACAGTAGTGAAACATTTTCCCGGACACGGAAATTCGCTCATGGATTCACATTTAGGTTTGACTGATGTTACTAAAACATGGCGACCTTATGAATTGTTGCCTTACAAATATTTAATTGAAACAAACAAAGCAGATGCAGTAATGACTGCACATATTGTAAACGGTAAACTTGACCCAACACTTTTACCAGCCACACTTTCAAAAAAAATTCTCACTGGTTTATTAAGAGATAGCCTTGGTTTTAAAGGCGTTATTTTCAGTGATGATATGATGATGAAAGCCATAAGTGAACAATATAAACTGGAAGATGCCATTTTTAAAGCAATGTATGCAGGGGTTGATGTGTTGATGTTCAGTAATCATATTACCGGTATAAAAAATTACGAACCTGCAAATATTCATGCCATCATTAAAAAACTGGTACTAAGCGGAAAAATTTCAATGGAACAGGTTGATGCATCTTACAATAGAGTTATGACTTTGAAAATGAGTAAATAATGAAAAATTCACGAAAAAAACTGCGGTTAACAGGCTAAAAAGTCAATTTAAAATGCCATTTAATTGAGATTCTGATTTAATCTGAAAAAAAACCCAATCTGTCAATCTGAAATCTGAACTTTTCCCCTACCTTTGCCGTCCGAAAAATTAAGATATGGCAAATCATAAGGCTACCAAAAAAGATGTTCGTCAGAGTGCAACCCGCAGAGACCGTAACCGTTATTATGGTAAAACAACCCGTAATGCAATCCGTGACCTGCAGGCAATAAAAGAAGGAAAAGAAGCTGGTGAACAATTACCTGCTGTTGCATCCATGATTGATAAATTGGCAAAACGTGGAGTTATTCACAAAAACAAGGCTGCAAACCTGAAAAGTAAGTTGACAAAAAAAGTGAACGCAAAAGTAAAATAATACCGTTCTTTATCGAATAATGAAAAACCCATCACAAATCTGATGGGTTTTTCTATTTAAAGATTTTTAATATGAAAAAATTTATACTTTCTTTTTTATTGGCATCTTTTTCTTCGATTGTGTTTTCACAAACAAATCCTACTCCCTTAACATTACCAGTTTCAGAAAACTTTGGAACAGCAACTTTTACAACCCCTAAAGCAGGTATGGCTTCATGGACAGGAAGCGGAACAAGGCCCTATGCTACACAAGGTGCAGCAGAAGCCAGTGATGCAGGTGCTGATTTGACAATTGTTGGGTCAACACCTGTAAGTGGAAACTCTGGTGGCCAATATGGACATACACAAGCAGCAAACGATGCCCGTTTATCTATTCTTTTATCAGGTAATTCAACAAACGGAACTACACAAATAGCTATGGCAATTAATACTTCCGGAGCAAGTAATGTTGTTGTTGCTTATGATTTGTCAATGACTGTTTCAAATCCAAGAGATTTAGGAATGGCAATGCAATACAGAATTGGAACCACGGGTGCATTTACAACCATTGCAGGATCATCCGTTATTTATAATGCAACTTCAACCAACGGCGCAGATGCTGATGGGCCAACTGATCTTGATCGTTATTCCTTTACACTCCCTGCCAATACTAACGACGAACCGGTTGTTCAGTTAAGATGGATTACCTGGAGACCAACAGGAAGTGGTAATGCACCAGCTGTTGGCCTCGATAATATTTCTATAACCAGCGGAGTTATTAGTCCCTGTGTAAAACCAACTGCACAACCAACTTCTTTAATACTTACTCCTGCACTAACAAGTATTGCAGGAAGTTTTACAGCAGCTGCACCAACTGCAGATCAATATTTAGTTATAAGGAGCACAAGTGCTACACTCTCATCACAACCAATTGATGGCACAACTTATTCTGCCGGACAATCTTTAGGAGGCGGAACAGTTGTTTCAGCATCATCATCAACATCATTTACAGCAAGTGGGTTAACTGCATCAACCAATTATTACTTTTTTGTTTATGCATTAAATGCAAACAGTTGTTCAGGAGGCCCGGCTTACTTTACAACCAATCCCCTATCATCAAATACAACAACATTAACACCGGCAGTTTGTACTACACCGGCTGCTGCTGCTACAAACCTTATTTTAACTGTTACCAATACCAGTATCAGCGGTTCTTTTACTGCATCAGCTACTGCTAACAGGTATTTAGTGGTGAGAAGTTTAAATGCAACTTTAAGTACAAATCCTACTAACGGAACTACTTATACTATTGGCCAATCATTGGGCGGAGGAACTGTAGTTGCATATAACAGTACTACATCTTTTGTTACATCAGGCTTAACAGCAAATACAACTTATTATCTTTTTGTTTTTGCAGCTAACGGAGATTGCACAGGCGAGCCTTATTATTTAACAACTGCATTATCAGAAACAAAAGCCACAACAAATACTACTACCAATTTACCAGCAGCCTATTACAATAATGCAAATGGTTTAACCTGCTCTGCATTAAAAACGGCTTTATCTGCAATCATCACTACCGGTGCAATTGAGTTAACATACACCCCGGGTTTGTGGGATGCTTATTACAGAACAGATGTAAAAAGAAATGATGCAAATACAGCAAATGTAGTTTGGGATATGTACAGTGATAATCCTACCGGTCCTGATCCATATACATTTACATTTGGAAGTAACCAATGTGGCACTTACAGCAAGGAAAGCGACTGTTATAACAGGGAGCATTCATTTCCAAGAAGCTGGTTTGGAGGCACCATTGCACCAATGAATACTGACATCATGCACATTTTTCCAACGGATGGATATGTAAATAATGTACGTAATAACTTTCCGTATGGCGAAACAACTTCTCCTACTATTACAACATTAAACGGAAGTAAACTGGGCGCCAGTTCTTTTCCTGGTTATACCAGTGTTGTTTTTGAACCCATTAACTAGTACAAAGGTGATTTTGCCAGAGCACAATTTTACATGGTAACCCGTTATGAGAGCCAGGTTGCCAGCTGGATTAATAATGGAACTGCTAATGAAGTACTCAATGGCACCAGTTACCAGGCCTTTGATGACTGGCAATTGAAATTGTTATACAAATGGCACACACAGGATCCTGTAAGCCAGAAAGAAATAAACCGGAACGATTCTATTTTTGTTATACAGGGTAACCGAAATCCTTATGTAGATCATCCTGAGTGGGTAGCTGCTGTATGGAGTTGCACGGGAGTTATTCAAACAACTCCTGTAAGTAATTTAATCAGTGGTTCACAAAAATCTATGAAGATTTTTCCCAACCCGGTTGTAAATAAAACAGCCACTATTCAATTAGATAAACCTTTTACACAAACAGTAACATTACAAATCATTGATATAACAGGAAGAACAATTAAGCAACAACAACTGGCAGCAGGCAACACACTTATTCAGCTAAATGTAACTGATCTGCAGGCAGGAATTTATTCTGTAAAAATGAATACCTCTAAAGGAATAATTACAAAAACATTTGTTGTACAATAAAAACTGATTTTACCGATTATATAAAAGAGCTACACGATGGTGTGGCTCTTTTTATTTTATTGGTATTTTGTGTGATGAAAATTTCAATTCTTTTTGTTCTGCTTATTTTATCAGCATCATGTTTGGCACAAATTCCTACCACAAGATTTGAAACATCAAATGGAAAAGAGTCGGTTACCTATTGGGAAGCTATTGAAGCTTATAAGCAACTTGATAAAGCATCATCACTTGTATCTGTGCATACTAGGGGACAAACAGATGCTAACGAACCATTACATCTTGTTTTAGTAAGTGCTGATAAAAGTTTTTCTCCGCAGCAATGGAAACAAAAAAATAAAATAGTATTGCTCATCAACAATGGAATTCATCCAGGAGAACCAGATGGAATTGATGCCTGCATACAACTTGTAAAAAACATTGTAACAGGAAAAAAGAAGTTGCCATTGAATGTTGTGCTTGCCATTGTTCCTGTTTATAACATTGGAGGAAGTTTAAACCGATCACCCAATTACCGCATTGATCAGAATGGGCCAACAGAAAAAGGATTCCGAGGCAACTCACAGAATTTTGATTTAAACCGTGACTTTATTAAAAGCGATACAAAAGAATCAAAAAGCTTTGCAGAACTTTTTCATTTTGTAAACCCTGATATTTTTATTGACAACCATGTAAGTAATGGTGCCGATTATCAACATGTAATGACATTACTTACAACGCAACATAATAAACTGGGCGGAGTAATGGGAGAATACATCAATAAAACATTTGAGCCTGCTTTGTATGATGGCATGAAACAAAAAGGCATTGAGCTGATTCCCTATGTAAATAATTTTAGTGATAGTCCAGAGACAGGATGGAATGCCTATTGGGACGGGCCACGCTACAGCAGCGGATATGCTTCTTTATGGAATGTATTTGCATTTGTTCCTGAAACACATATGCTCAAACCCTATCCTCAACGTGTTGAAGCAACTTACAAACTGATGGAAACCTTTATTGAATTTGCATCAGCCAATCAAACCAACATTAAACAAGTAAGAGAACAACAACAGAAAGAACAGTTAACCCAACAACAGTTCCCAATTGGTTTTACAGTTGATAAAAC
>DAIOWB010000078.1:0-10096 GCA_036758725.1 Lacibacter sp. | reverse complement strand
TTCAAACTGTATAAATGATTCTCCTGTTGCAGTAGCAGAATATTTTCTGAACATAGTTTGATAGGAAATGAAAGTAATATCAAAACCACCGGTTGCTAACGGGCTGAGGTGAGCGAACTTTCCATTGCCGATAGTATCCTTAAACAACTGAGAATAATTTTTGCTGAAAGAACGACCAAGGTTGATATCAATTGTAAAGTCACGGAATGGTTCAACAGTAGCTTCCAGTTTCAACTCCTGCCTGTAACTCTGTGTAAAGAGGAAGTTGAAGTTGGTATCTTTTGTAAGCCATCCTTTTTTTGCAGCGCTGTTCAACCAACTTGTGTCGGGCTGCCTTCCAAATACATAAGCAAGACTTGGTGCACGGGTTCTCCAGTTCTGGCCTAAGTATTGCGGACTGTCAACATAACCCGGAATTCTGGAATTAAACGATTCGTTATAGTTGATATTAATATTCTTTAATGCTGTAATTAACTGTCCCAGCATTTTAACTCCACCACTTGGTTCAAATTGTATGCCTTTATCTTTTCTTGCTTCAAGCCTGTTTAAACGACGGAAGAGCTTGGCAATATATTGTTTGCTTTTTCCAACAGTATCCTTTGGATTGAATTTTATATTAGGTGATGCCAATGTTGGTTTTGCATTCGGTGTTGTTTGCGTTTCAAGCGATCGAAGGAATCTTGATTTTTGATACAGCCTCATAAAATCAAGTTGGCCGGTGAAAATCCTTGCCTGTGAATTTTCAATGGTATTACCTAAATCTACAGCAAGTCTTGATGCACCAATCCAGTTATATGTTGTTGAATAGTTAAAGCGGGCTGTTGTCCAATCTAATAACGGAATTTTTGCCGTTGGGAAAGTATAAGATGCATTGGCTGTTTGACGATAAATAACATTTCTACCTCCCTTTAAAAAGTTTTTGCGGATAGAATCTTTTTTCTCCTTTGTATTTATTCTTCCAATGGGCTCATCTATCCTTGCATTATTTGTTGCACTGAAATCAAGATTAATAGAGCGTGTTAAATCCCAACGCATGTTATACACCCTGTCAAACACAAAAAACTTATCATAGGTTTCTGGTATTTTAAAGGGACTTGGTGCAACTCCCGGTATAGTAACTTCTCTTGATCTTGCTGCTCCAAACTGCCTGTTAACATCGGCCCTGAAACTTAATAAACTTGGACGGTAGTTAATGTTAATGTCCTTGATGATATTCCACCACGGGCTGCGGTATTTAATTAATTTTTTAAACGGTTCAATATATTTCGGTTGTGGTGCATAGTTATAACCAAGGCCGCCATAATGTTTTTCCATTACATCGCTTTCGATAAGCGGATTACGACGTTCCTGCTTGGTATAAGAATAACTGGCATCAAAATTTGATATATCGTAAATTTTTTGTGGTTTTCCGTTTGTTTTATTCTTTCTTAAATTAGTGACGTTAACCGTTGTGATAGCGGCAAAGTCCTGTGAAATATTTTTTGCAGAATCTTTGTTACTGATTGATTTCAGTTTATCATTAAACTTTACATCCTGGTCGTAAGGATCATATTCCGGATTCATTACCTGTTGAGAATAACTGGCATAAAAAGGAATATCGATCCCTAATTTTTTGGGTAACAGTTTTCCTAATTGCAAATTAGTAGCAACATCAAATTGATAAAAATATTCTCTGCTACGTTCATTAACTCTTTGTTCAATGGTGCCAAAACCTGCACTTCTTGCAGCACCTGAAACGGTGAGTGTTCCCAAATCGGCCAATTGCAAATCCATTCTTCCTGTTGCAGCCCAACCTCCTTTTTCATCTAAGCCACTTAAACGCAATTCATTGATCCAAACTTCAGCACATACAGATGATGTTGCATCGTTTTTATTATTTTCTATTCCTACAAGAAACCCTTTTACTTCACCTAGATTGGGATTACCCATTACACTCCATCTTACACCATTGCCTCTGTTTTCAGAGAATACTGTTGCAACTGAACCTGTACGGCGGAGTTTAAACCTTACCAGTTCATCAAGGCTTAAATCAAACTGATTGGCAGCAGGCCATACTGCTGAAGTATCTCCTGATCTTGGATATGTTCCCCACTTTGTAACTTTCAATGGCATCCTTACTTCGTAATAATTATTGATAAAGTCGGTACCAAAACGGATAACTGCCAACACTTCATCATCTTTCAGCAAATCAATTTTTCCTCTTGATTCTGCATGCATAAACATACGTACACGTTTATACTGACGCAGATCTAAATTGGTTGATTTAAACACAGCACGGCTATCACCATCCTGCAAATCACAAACCTGCATACTTAAAGAACCTTCGTTCTGTAACAGGTTTACTCCATTATTACTTAACTGTTGTACACGTTCAATACCAGGAGGTATAACATAATTAATTGGTGAACGATTATCATTTTCTTCCACATTTACAGCTGTTACATTAAAACTTGTTGCAGCCGTATTTTGTAAAGGAAGATATTGACCAGTTGTATCTAATGTATTCTGAAAAGAACGCCACATGTTACGAACCAGCTCTAATTTTCCAAAACGTACAACCAGGCTGTCTTCAAACCCGGTCATGAATATCCGCATGAAACGGATGGATTTAAAATCGGGGATGTTACCTACTTTCTGCTCGTATTGTTTTATAGGAATACGAAACAGGTACCAGGTTTCTTTTCTTGAATTACCATCAGCAAGTTTTACTTCTACTTCTCGTTTATCGGCAATGTAATTCTGGCCCACCTGCATCAACGGATCATTCTTTGCCTTCATTTCTAAATGATACTGGAAATATTCTTCCACTTCATTTAAAGTATTATCCCTGTTTAAATCTTCATTGTCGGGATATAAAGTTGCAGCAGATGTATATTCAATATTATTATCAGCAACCGGGCTGTTTCCCTGCGGATTATTATAAAGTTTATACCGCTGTAAAATAGTTGCATTATCTGTTTGCCCAACACGGAAGTGCTGATAGTTATCAGAACTGGGGTCACTCACTAACTTTTGATAAGCTGTTCCTGATCCTAATATTCCGTTTGCTGAACTTAAAAACGGACCAAAAAATTTCTGCTCAGATGTATCGGTTCTGCCATCAAAACCAACATCCTGTTGTGTACGTTCTTCAACAATATTGCTGAAGGCCTGTGCAATTTGAATAGGGTTGCGTGGAACCCTGGACCAGTTACTTGTATCTTCTCTGGCAGGTGTTTGTATGGTACTTAATCCGTTTTCATAAAACCTGCGGCCATCTTTTAAAATATCTTCAGAAATATTACCAAGATTAAAATACATCTGGCCACCTGTTGAGGTTGGGTTAAGTATAAACGGATCCTGCACCCACATTTCAATAAACTCAATATTGTTAGTTTCAAAATCAATCTGATCAATGGCACGCATTATACCACCCCATCTGTTTTTGGGGTTTAATAATTTTCCTGTTGATGGGTTAATACTTCCGTTTCTTGCATCATAATTATAAGGCCCTCTTTCTGTTGGATAAAAGGCCATATCAAAAGTGATCAATTGATTTTGTCCCAGATCAGGTGTTACCTGTGGAAATACTTCCTGCCTGTTTACAAAACGAACACGTGGATCGGATAATTCTGTAAGATTATTTCCTAAAGGATTATTTGGGTCTCTGCGTTGTTGTAAAACGGGTTCTATATTATACCATGCCATTTGTGCACGGTTAAACCCATATGCCAGATTATTAGTTAATCCTGCTTCGGGAAATAATTCAACACCAAATCTGTCTTTTGCTTTGAATGGTGTTGATGCAAGCGTCCATGCTATAAAAGGAAAACGAAGATCAATACCATTACGGGTTCCTTCAAAGTCATCAATATAAATTAAACCACCGCCACCCTTCTCTGGCCTTATTTGCTTAGCTGTGCTTGGTATTATTTGTGCTGCTTCGCCATATAAATTAATGTTGGATGTTTGACGGGTTGTATAAAATGGTAATGCATCCAGCCATTTGGTTAAGCGTTTCCAATCACTTCTGTAATTTACATCCAAACCAAGCATGGTATTTCTTATTGGATCATCGCCATAATTCATTTTGGTAAAGAACGGACGTTCACCCAACCGCATAATAGCACCACCTATACTTAATTGCTTTGTTTGTTTTTCAATTGCTCTATAGTCTAAACGCAGCGCCATGAAGTTCCTGTTCTGCATACCAAATGTTGCATTGTTTTCAAACCCAACACTTACAGGAACACCAGAATTAATAATAGCCTGATTAATAATTTTTACAGTTCCAAGATTATAGTCAACCGTAAAATCTACGTTTTCTCTCAATTGTTGTCCACCTGCAGAAACAGTAACAGATCCTTGCGGTACATTAAATGCACCAAGAGGAATATCACCACTGCCGCCTGCACTTTTTGATGTTCCTTTAAATACAAATCGGTTTAATTGCGGAGTTTGTTGTGCTACCCATTTAATAGAATCGTACAATGGATAAAATAAATATTTCTGTCGCAATGTATTGGAATCAGCACCTCTGAAAATGTATTCAAGATCTTTTCCAAATGGTTCAAGCAAAGGAAAAATTACACGACTTAATTGTGAGTTAACAGTAAAGCCTTCAACATAATCAAACACACCATCCTGTTGCGGATCGTTTTGATTATTTAAGCGATCAAGATTCACCAATTCAATAATCGGCCTTCCTTTTTCTTCACCTTCAGGAATATATCTTTTTTCGCCACCACCCGGTTCCTGGTAAAGAATATTGAATTTAAAATCTTTCCTTTCTAATTGTCCATATCCCACAGAGTACACATTCTTCATCATTAAATCCCAAATGGGTAAAAGGGGTCGTTGAGAAGTTGCTTTCAGCATTTTAAGGAACAACACTTTTTGTGTTCCGGTATTGTTTGCTGTTGTATCTGGTGTAATGTCGTTTGAAAATTCACCTACCTGGTAAACTTTTCCATTAACCGCATATTGAAATGCAACACCCAACACTTCATCGGGTTGCAAAACGGAATTTAAAGAGATGAATCCTATTTGTGCATTAAAGTAATATTCTTCTGGTCTTAATTTACGGGCAAAGGTTCGTTCAAAATCCTGCACAGAAACCAAACCAAAAGAAGTTAATCGGTTTGTTACAAGGGATGGATCTCTAGTAGCAGGATCATTAATAATCCGCTGATACAAATCATTGGCACCATTTTGCGGATAATCTGAACCGGTTAAAGAATTGATGCCAGTGTTAAATGGATTGTTTTCGCCTAAATCCATTAATGTTACCACATTTCTGTTTTCAGTTGTTGAACCGGTACGGTTTGTAACCCACACTTCCATTCTTAATACCTGAACAGGAGACACCACCGATGGGATGTTCTTCATGTTCTTATTATAGTTCTTTCGGAAATATTGTGCTAACAGAAAGTGCCTGTTTTCTTCGTATTCATCAGCTTTTAACTGAAATGGCTGCAATCCTGTACCACCCTGTGTTTGTACCTGTTGCCTGTTGGAGTTTTGATTGGCTAAAACCGTGGTAACATATAATTTTCCAAATTGCAATTCCGTTTTTAAACCAAACAATGCTGAAGCACCGGGCATTAAAGATCCTTTTGAAGGAAAAGAAGTATTACCAGCTTCAATTCGTTTAATAATCTGATCTGTATTACCTGAATAATCGAGCTTTAACTGGTTTTCAAATTGAAAATTTGCTAGTGTATTATAGGTTACCGGGAAATTAAGTTTGTCGCCAATTTTTGCATTCAATCCAAAATTGGCATTCATGTCAAAATCAAATCCACCATTTTTTCTTGCACGTTCAGGCAATGTAGGGTTCTTGATATTCTGCCCAACATAACCGGCTGTTAATGTAACATCACCTTGCGGACGAATTTCAACTTTAGGTATTCCTGTATTACTGAACAAGCGGTTGAAAAAACTTTCTCTTACTTTTAATTTAGGATCAAGAATTTTACGGTTAAGGTTAAGCGTTGTGTTGAGTCTTCTTTGAAAATAGTTTGTTTCATCCTGCCGGGATTTATAAGCAACCATTTCATCAAAGGTTAAATAGGTTGGTTTGCGAAACCAGCTGCGTCCTATTTTTTCATAGATGTAATAGCGTTTGGTTGCAGGATCGTAAGCAATGGAATCTGTAATGTTTGATGGCCTTTGTAAATCGAACGTATTGCGGTTTGGAAAATTAAATGCATCGCCTCTTCTGTCTTGTAAAGGAAAACGCAAACTATCTCTTGCCGGAATACTGTCTTTTTGTGTGGGCTGAAATGATGGAATAGCACCATAACTGTTCATGCAGATGCATGAAAACAATATGGATAACAGGGCAGTTAAACCTTTTATGGTGCGTTGCAACAGGCTCAAAATTTCTCGGCGAATATTTAGTTATGGTTTACAAACACTTCAATGCAGCTTTAATTAACTCCTGAACTTCGTCAAAATTATTATTGGTTTGACGGGCTTTTTTCAGTGCCATTTCGGCTGCATTTTTTGCAATACCTAAAGCGGTCATAGCTATTAACGCATCTTGCTCTAATGTATTGTGATTCAGTGTAGAAATATTGCCATCTATATTTATTTTAGAAACTTTATCCCTTAATTCAAGAACAATCCGCTGGGCTGTTTTTTTTCCTATTCCTTTGACACTTTCTAAAAGGGTTTCGTTGCCCGAAAGAATAGCTTTCACAATTTCCTCTGGCTGAAGCGAAGAGAGCATCATCCGTGCTGTAGATGCACCTACCCCGCTTACACTCAATAACTGAAGGAAAACCTCTTTTTCTGAGAGTTCAAAAAAACCAAAAAGGATATGGGCATCTTCCCTTACCAGCAAATGAGTATATAATTTCCCGTGTGTTAAATGCTGTATTTTGCTGTAGGTATTTAAACTCACCTGAACTTCATAGCCAGCGCCATTAATATCAAGATGAACAACCGTAGGTGATTTGAGAGAAAAATTTCCATTCAGATAAGCATACATGCAGCGAAAATAATCTTTTTTTAAAAGAATAAATCTGGTTGGGTACGGATAAAAAAACATTTTCATTTTCTGAAATTTGTTAGTGTTTTTTATAATATACGATTTATTAAAATGTACTACCTGCTCGTTAACAGAGCCGTTTGCCTCTAATTGCAATCTCTTTTCTATGTTTTCCTATATTCGTGCCGCCAAACAAACTTCAACTAAAACAGGAACTGTAGATTCCAAATGGGTGAAGGCAAATTAGTAACAGAGAAATAAAATTTAAGAAATGAATCAAAAAATTACAGCCGCCATTACAACTGTTGCCGGATGGGTTCCTGAAGACAAACTCACCAATTTTGATTTGGAAAAAATGGTTGATACCAACGATGAATGGATCCGCACCCGAACCGGTATAGAAGAAAGAAGAATATTAAAGGGTGAAGGATTAGCCACTTCTGATATGGTAGTACCTGCTGTTTTAGACCTCTGTAAAAAACGTGGAATAGACCCTGCTGAAATTGATTGCCTCATTGTGGCAACTGTTACACCTGATATGGTATTTCCATCTACATCAAATATAGTCTGTGATAAGATTGGTGCAGTTAATGCATGGGGCTTTGATTTAAGTGCAGCCTGCAGTGGATTCATTTTTGCTTTAACAACCGGCGCTTCTTTTATTGAAAGCGGCAGATATAAAAAAGTTGTAGTTGTTGGCGCAGATAAAATGAGCTCCATCATTGATTATACCGACAGGAACACCTGTGTGATTTTTGGAGATGGTGCCGCTGCTGTTTTACTTGAACCCAACAACGAAGGTTTTGGTGTGCTTGATAGTATTTTACGAACGGATGGCTCAGGTAAAAATTATTTACACATGAAAGCCGGTGGCAGTTTAAGACCCGCCAGTATGGAAACCGTTGCCAATGGTGAACATTTTGCATACCAGGAAGGTCAGCAGGTTTTTAAATTTGCTGTAAAAGGAATGGCAGATGTAAGTGCAGAATTATTAGAGCGTAATAATTTAACCGGTGATGATATTGCATGGCTGGTGCCACACCAGGCAAACCTGCGTATTATTGATGCAACAGCAAACAGGATGGGATTATCAAAAGAAAAAGTGATGATCAATATTCAAAAATATGGTAACACTACAGCTGCTACTATTCCACTCTGTTTATGGGAATGGGAAAAGCAATTACATAAAGGAGATAATATTGTTCTTTCTGCTTTTGGTGGTGGATTTACATGGGGTGCTACCTGGTTGAAATGGGCTTATGATACAAAGTGAAAAATAAAAATAAAAAAATAAAAAAAAGCGGTTGAATGATCAATCGCTTTTTTTATGCTTAGAACAAGCCAACAATTTTTCCATTGTCATCAATATCTATTCGTTCTGCTGCAGGTATTGGAGGCAAACCCGGCATCCGCATCATTTCACCTGTTATAGGAATTACAAAACCGGCTCCACTTGCAAACTCAAACTCACGGATGGTGATGGCAAAATCAACGGGCCTGCCTCTTTTTGTTTCATCATCACTAAATGAACGTGGCGTTTTTGCCATACAAACGGGCATTCCATCAAAACCCAATGCTTTAATTTTTTTTAATTGTGTTTTTGCTTTTGTGGAAAAGGCAACAGATGATGCTCCGTAAATTTTTTGTGCAATGCTATTTATTTTTTCTTCTATTGATAAACTCCAATCATACAACGGTGTAAAATGACTTTCTTTTTTTTCTATTGATTGCACAACTGCTTTTGCAAGTTCCTCACAACCTTCCCCGCCCTGTGCCCATGCTTTTACAACTGTTGCATAAATGCCCATGCCTTTGCATTCCTGCAGAATAATTTCAATTTCTTCTTCCGTGTCCTGTATAAAATGATTAACGGCAACAACCGGACGCATGCCAAACTGTTGCAGATTTTCAAGGTGCTTTCTTAAGTTGGGCAATCCTTTTTCAACTCGATCAACTGATGGTGTTAACCATTCTTCTTTCTTTGCTCCGCCATGATAACGAAGTGCTTTTACTGTTACAACCAACACAACTGATTCCGGATTTAATCCTCCTGATACACATTTGATGTTAAAAAATTTCTCAGCACCAAGATCAGCACCAAAGCCGGCTTCTGTTACAACATAATCACCCAGGCTTAATCCCATTTTAGTTGCAAGAATAGAATTGGTTCCCTGTGCAATACTTGCAAATGGACCACCATGAATGATTGCCGGATTACCTTCTAATGTTTGAACCAGATTGGGCTTAATGGCATCTTTCAATAAAACAGCCATTGCACCTACAGCATGAATATCTCTTGCAAAAACTGGTTGCTGATCAAAAGTTTGTCCCACATAAATATTTCCCAACCGGAGTTTAAGATCACTCATGTTTTTACTTAAACATAGAATGGCCATAATCTCAGATGCAGGAGTGATATTAAAACCATCTTCACGGGGAGTGCCATCATTAGTACCGCCTAATCCAATAATGATATGGCGAAGGGCCCTGTCGTTTAAATCAATTACCCGTTTCCAAACTACAGTTCGTGCATCAATACGTAATACACTTGCAGGACTTTGAATATAATTATCAATCAGTGCAGCTAATAAATTATTTGCTTTTTCTATTGCAGAAAAATCACCGGTAAAATGCAGATTGATATCTTCCATTGGAATTACCTGTGAATATCCACCACCTGCTGCTCCTCCTTTCACACCAAATACAGGACCTAATGATGGTTCTCTTAAAACAGCAATTGCTTTTTTCTTAATCCGGTTGAGGCCCTCCGTTAGTCCGATGGCAACGGTGGTTTTACCTTCTCCTAATGGAGTTGGAGTAATGGCCGTAACAAGTATGAGATGATGTTGCTTAATGGCTTCTTCATCAATTAATGATAAAGGAAGCTTTGATTTATGTTTACCATAATACTCAAGATCATCGGCCTTAATTCCAATGCTTGCTGCAATTTCTTTGATATGACGGATGGGTGCCGCCTGTGCAATTTCAATATCACTTAAAACAGTAGTGTGCATACCTGCTGGTTTTAAACGGCAACTTAAAGTGTAAAAAAAGAATGAGGTATGATTAAGATCAGCAGAATGATTGATTAACTGCCATGTTCCATTTCCTGTAAAATGAAGT
>DAIOWB010000077.1:0-10164 GCA_036758725.1 Lacibacter sp. | reverse complement strand
CACCAGATTGTTGATAAAGGGTTATCGGTTCGGCAAACAGAAAGTTTGGTAAGGCAGTTGTATAAATCATCGCCTGTTAAAAAAACGGTAAAGACCGGGCTGCCTCCTGCCTTTCAGCGAATTGAAGATAAATTAGCTTCTCAGCTGGGAACTAAAGTAAAGATGACCCACAATAAAAAAGGCAACGGCAGCATTACTATTGAATATTATTCGCTTGAACAATTTAATGAACTGCTGAAGCACCTGGGAACAGATGTTGAGTAATGATTATGAAGTATCTATTTTTTTTATTGCTGATCTTTTCTGTTGTTGCTTTACATGCCCAACAGCCCGATTCTGTTGTACAAAAAAAGAATCCTGTTGTACTTAAAAAAGATTCAACCAAAAAAAAATTAGCCATCTTTAAAAAAGACTCAGCTAACATTCACTCTCCCAAAAAAGCAACCATCCGTTCGGCGATTATACCGGGTTGGGGACAAGCATACAATAAAAAGTATTGGAAAATTCCCATCGTATATGGAGCCCTTGGTACAGCTGCCGGTTTCTTTTTTTATAACCGCAAAGAATATTCTGATGCCAGAGATGCATACAGATATAAAGTTGATACTATTCCTTCCAATGATATTTTCATAAAACCCAAGTTTCAGCCGGTTGATCCTGAAGCCATAAGACAATATCGGAATTCCATACGGCAGTATGTTGATTATTCAGTGCTTGCTTTTTTAATTCTGTGGGGTTTGAATGTGGTTGATGCTACGGTTGACGGACATTTAAAAGCATTTGAGGTATCAGAAAATTTATCTTTGAAAATAAATCCCGGTTATATACCACAAACGAAACAGGGAAGTATCAGTTTGCTTCTTACATTTGGTAAGAATACACATTCATCATCAAAATAATTTTTTGTTATTGATTGCTTTGCAGAAAGCATCTATAAAAATTAAACCAATTACTTCCATGAAACTTGCACTCATCGGTTATGGGAAAATGGGAAAAGCCATTCATGAAATTGCAAAAGAGCGTGGCCATGAGGCTGTATTAATAATTGATCTGGCCAATCAGGATGAATTAACAATAGCTAATATTCAAAAAGCAGATGTGGCTATTGAATTTACCAGTCCGCATACAGCTTTTAACAATGTACTGTTTTGTTTAAACAATCATGTACCTGTGGTATGTGGTTCAACAGGCTGGCTTGAAAAATTAGATATGGTAAAACAGGTTGCTGTTGAAAATAAAACAGGATTAATTGTTGCCAGTAATTTTAGTGTGGGAGTCAATATTTTTTTTGAAGTAAATAAACGGCTGGCACAGTTAATGGCCAATCATGATGAGTATGATGTGCAGTTGAAAGAAATTCATCACACGGCAAAAAAAGATGCACCCAGCGGAACAGCTATTACATTGGCAGAACAGGTGATGGAATCTGTAACAAGAAAAACAGCATGGGTTAATGAGGCTGCAACCAATCCATCTCAACTTTCAATCATGAGTGAGCGAATTGATCCTGCACCGGGCACACACTATGTAAAATACAGTTCTTCTATTGATGATATTGAAATTATTCATACCGCACATAACCGTACAGGTTTTGCCCTGGGTGCAGTGCTTGCAGCCGAATTTTTAAAGGGGAAAGAGGGATTTTTTGGAATGAAAGAAGTTCTTAACTTGTAAGCATCATGTTGCTTAAACCAAAGAACCTTTTTATACTTTTCATCATCGCCTGTTTACAGGCAAATGCACAAACTACAACAATAGACAGTCTGCGTGCTGTTATTACATCCACAACTGTTCAGCCTCAAAAAAAACTGGAAGCTTATGTTTCCTTATCATCCAAAATCAGTCTTGTAAGTTTTAATGAAACCATCCGTGTTGCAGAGGAAGGTTTATTACTTGCCGCTCAATTAAAAGATTCACTGGCTATAGCAGAATTAAACCGCAACATTGGTATTGCCAGTTATTTTAAAGGCGATTATGAAAAAGCAGCAACTCAATATTATAGTGCAATTGGAATTTATGAACGCAAGAATAAAAATAAAGAACTGGCCAATGTTTATAACGACCTGGCAAAACTCTACCGCAAAACAAGAGATTTAAAAAGAGCGCTTACTAATTACAACAGCTCATACGCTTTGTACAAATCACTCAACGATTCAAGCGGCATGCAAATGATTTTAAATGAAAGTGGTGTGGTATATGAATACCAGGGAAATTATGAAGAAGCATTAAATCATTACAGGGCTTCATTAAAAATTGCACAGGCATTGAATGATGAAATGGGAAAGAGCTGGTGTTATAATTTTATTGCCGGTGTATATGTATTACAGCAAAAATTTGAGCAGGCCGAAAACTTCAACATCCAGGCAATGGCAATAAGGCAACGGTTGAAAGATACATTTTCATTAGCTGTTATATTTACCGATTTAGGTGTGATGTATAGTGCCTGGGGCAAACCCGAAAGGGCTACCTATTATTTTGATCAAAGTGTTTTGCTTACTGAGAAAATGGGTTATAAAGAGTTGCTCTCAAACAACTATGCAGAACTTGCTAAGTTGGCCAATATGACCGGTGATTATAAAAAAGCACTGGATTATTTTACCTGGCATACACAATTGAAAGATTCGCTTTTTAATGTACAAAGGACAAGGCAAATTGAAGAAATAGGTACGCTCTATGAAACCAACAAGAGAGAAAAACAAATTGAGCTACAGCAACAAACAATTAAAGAAAGAAACCAGCTGATTATTATTATTACAACCATTGCGCTGCTTTCCTTATTGGTTGTATATCTTTTGTATAACCGCAACAAACTAAAACAAAAAGCAAAACTGCAGGAAGAAATATTAAATCAACAGGAGCTGGCTGCAAAAGCAGTATTAGAAGCAGAAGAAAAAGAACGAAGCCGAATAGCAAAAGATTTGCATGATGGTGTGGGACAAATGATGAGCGCTGCACGTATGAATCTTTCTTCGTTTTATAACAACACAACAGTAACTGATGAAGAACAGAAACATTCGCTCTTTAATATTATTCAACTGGTTGATGAAAGCTGTAAAGAAGTGAGATTGGTTAGTCATAGTATGATGCCCGTAGCCCTCAATAAAAACGGTATTGTTCAAGCTATTGATGAATTGCTTGCAAAGATCAACAGCAAAGATTTAAAAACATCTTTCCATAGTGAAGGTTTTCATGAACGATTAGATTCAAGCACAGAAACCATTCTTTACCGGATTATTCAGGAATGCATCAATAATACCATTAAACATGCAGAAGCAAAAGAAATTGATCTTTCAATGATTAAAGATGCAGATGGCATCAGTGTAACTATTGAAGATAATGGAAAAGGTTTTGCCTATGATGCCACTAAAATGGATGACGAAGATGAAGGCATTGGATTAAAAAATATCAGGAGCCGAATTGCCTTCTTAAAAGGAACCGTTGATTTTGATTCAGCACCCGGCAGAGGAACTTTGGTTGCCATTCATGTACCCGCATAAGTATTTTATAATTATGAAACAGCATTATTCCCTTTTTATTGCAATCGCTTTTTTACTCTTTCTTTCTTTACAATCAAAGGCACAAATTGTAAAAACTGACAGCCTTCGGAAACTGATTAATAAAGAAACTGAAACCGACCGGAAAAATGATTTATTACTTTTATTATCAACTGAGTTCAGGGATATTAACCCCGATAGTTCCTTTAACCTCAGCCAGGAAATTCTCAGAAGTTCAGGGTCAAAAAACAGTGAACTCCGTTTAAAAGCCGATTTGAATAAAATTTTTTACTACATCAAACGCTCAAAAGCCGATACGGGTCTTTCCATGGCCGATAAGAATATCGTTATTCTGAAACAACAGATCAGGAATGATTCATTGCTGGCACAATATCAATCGGTATCTGGTTTTAGTTTAATGAAGTTGAACCGGCAAAAAGAAGCGCTTGAACAATTTTACAAAGCACTCAACACATCAGAGAGCATTAAGGATATTATTACACAGGCTAAAACACTTCACCAGATAGGATGGGCTTATATGGAACTCAACCAGTTTGAAGAAGCTATTAACTATTTTAAATTATCGATCAGACGTTTGCAGGAAAATAAATTACCTGCTGATAATCCGGCAACTTATGTAAATATGGCCTCCTGTTTTGGTGCATTGGGTAACCTTGATTCGGCTTATTTCTACATTGATAAAGGAATCAGAATTGCAAAGTTGAAAAACAATCTTACGGCAGAAGCTAATGCATGGTTTATAAAAGGAAATGCCTACATGGAAGAAAAGAAGTATGAAGAGGCACTGAAATGTTTTTTAAACGCAAAGCCATTAAGAGAAAAAACAGGCGATCCGTTTTATATAGTTTCAGACCTGGCAGTTATGTCGGAGTTATATGCATTAATGGGCCGTACAGATGAAGGCATTCAAACAAGTAAAGAAGCTTTCAACATTGCAGAGAAAGAAAAAATAGAAGCAAAGTACCCGATTATTTACAGATCAATGGCTATGAACTATGAAAAAGCCGGAGATTTTAAAATGGCCAGCGAAATTTATAAAAAACTAAATGAAGTACAGGATAAAATTTATACAAATGCAAGCCAGGAAGCCCTGGCCGAAATGCAAACCAAATACGAAACTGAAAAAAAAGAACGCATCATCCAGGAGCAGGAGTTCAATTTAAAAAAGAAGAATTATTTCATCATTGCCATTTCTGTTCTATTTCTTTTAGCACTGTTGGTTGGCTGGCTTATTTATAACCGCATTCAATTAAAACAAAAAGCAAAATTGCAGGCAGCATTACACGCCCAGCAACAACTAGCAGCACAATCTGTTTTAACAGCCGAAGAAAATGAACGGCAACGAATAGCCAAAGACCTGCACGATGGTGTAGGGCAAATGATGAGTGTGGCTAAAATGAATTTATCAGCGTTTGAAAATGAAATTACTTTCCACAACGACGATCAGAAAAAATCATTTGAACGTATTATCGGCCTCATAGATGAAAGCTGTAAAGAAGTAAGATTGGTTTCGCATCAAATGATGCCTAACATTTTATTAAAATCAGGACTTGCCAAAGCTATTGCCGATTTTATTGATAAAATTGATCAACGTGTTTTAAAAGTTCAATTGCATACCGAAGGCTTGAATGACCGCATTCATGAAAATATCGAGATTGTTCTTTACCGTGTATTACAGGAATGTGTAAATAATGTAATTAAACATGCCGGCGCCACACATCTTGACATTTCACTGATACATGATCAAGATGGCATTAGTGTAACCATTGAAGACAATGGCAAAGGATTTTTGATAGATGAAATTACTGACCAGGCCGGGCTGGGATTAAAAAACATGAAAGCCAGAGTGGAGTACCTGAAAGGAGAAATTGATTTTGATTCAACTCCCGGCAAAGGAACATTGGTAGCTATACATATACCAACAACAAATAAAGAAATTCTGTAATTGGTAATTTACTTAAATTCGGTTACTGAACTGAAACCACACTGATGAACACAATTAAGTTAGCTATTGTAGATGACCACCAGATAGTAATTGATGGACTTCACTCCTTATTAAAAGGACATACACAATATGAAATTGTTTTAGAATCTACCAAGCCCGAAACCATTCTTGAACAGCTGAAGAAACAACCCGTTGATATTTTATTAACCGATGTCATGATGCCGGTGATGACGGGTGTTGAATTGGCCCGTGAAGTAAAAAAACAATTTCCTTCTATAAAAATCATCACTTTATCAATGAATGGTGAAGGAAGCCTGGTAAACCAGATGATTGATGAAAGTGACATTAGCGGATACCTGCTTAAAAATATCGGGCAAACAGAATTTTTAAAAGCTTTAGATAAAATAGCTTCAGGCGGCATTTATTTCAGTGATGAAGTACTGCAGGAAATGCTGAAAGCCAGTGAACGAAAAAAAGAAACACAGGAAAATAAATTAACTAACAGGGAAATAGAAATTGTAAGACTAATTGAAAAAGAATACAGCAATAAAAAAATTGCGGAAGAACTATTTCTTAGTGAACGAACGGTAGAAACACACAGGAAAAATATCTTCCGCAAAACAAAAACCAATTCGGTTATAGGCTTAATAAAATATGCCTATGAACACAAGCTTATCTGATTTACTTTATTGCTATACCAAACTTCAGTAAAATGGAATTAGACGATCCACTGGTATTCTGTCGTTTCCATCCATCATAATACAAACCAGCCTGAAACTTACTAAATTGAAAACCTGCTCCTACATCATATGCAAATCTGCTTTCTCTTGAGGACATGTCCTGATCTTTTATTAAACCTACACCAGCATTCCCTGTTAAGAATAAATTTTTAGTTGCATAATAACGTAACCCAGCTTTAATTGGAATTAATGTAACCCTTCCATATGGATTATAACTCTCGGCAGCATAAGAAACATAACCCAGTGTACCTGTTGCATACAAATTCTCTCCTAAACCAATTCCGCCAAATCCTTCAAACCCAAGAGCGCTGGTATAAGAATCGCCAAAACTACCGGTAGGAAAACCAACTATGATATTACCACCAAACAAGGTATTTTTCTTTTGAGCAAACAATGTTCCGTTTGCAAAAACAACTGCCAGTAAAACAAGGAGTAAACTTTTCTTTTTCATAAACAAAATTTTAAATGACTTTTGCCAATATTATACCAAACTAAAAAAGAAAGGCCCTTTTTAATATTATTAACAAATTACAATGCTTTCAAAGAAAACACAATACGCATTTCAGGCGCTTTCCTTTATGGCACAAATAAAAGGGAATGACCCTATTTTGATTGCTGAAATTTCCAAAAAGAAAAAAATTCCATTAAAATTTCTTGAAAACATTCTTTTGGTTATGCGGAAAGATGGCATACTGGAAAGTAAAAAAGGAAAAGGTGGCGGATACTTTTTTAAAATTAAACCTTCACAAATAACCCTGGCAAGAATAATCCGTTTGCTCGATGGGCCTATTGCACCCCTTTCCTGTGTAAGCCTTCATTTTTATGAACGATGCCGTAATTGTGATGAAACTCATTGTGGCCTGCATGAAATGATGGTTAAGGTGAGAGATGCAAATCTTAAAATATTAGAAAAGAAAACAGTGGCCGATTTGATAAAATGAATAAAACTATTTCTATAAACGTACATGGAAAAGTGCAGGGAGTCTGGTACAGGAAATTTATACTCGACAGAGCAGTTGAATTGAATATAACCGGTTATGTAAAAAATTTACCTGATGATTCAGTGTACATCCATGCCACCGGTACAGATGAACAGTTAAAACAATTCATAAACCATTGCTGGCAGGGCTCACCCAGAAGCAAGGTTACTCATGTTGAAGTAAAAGAAATGCCATTGCAATTATTTCAATCTTTTAAAATAGAAAGATAAAGAAGAAAAAGAAAAATTTTTGACGGTTGATGTATCACTTACAAAAGATACAAACAGGATTACAATCACAAAAACCAAGTTTAAGAAAAATAGAAATTAGCAGCAGTACCGGAAGATTACAGTTTGAACTGTGCTTCGTTTTATTGAACCGGCAAAATGATTTCGGTTTTTTTACTCACTACAAAGACTAATAATTCGGTTGGCAAGTCAGCAAAAGATAAGCAAAGCGATCATGTACGACAACTGTAATTTGAGGCATAAAACAAACTGAAAATATTATTTCAGTATCCTCATTCGATATGCATTCATTGCAGTAATTCCCAGTTTTTGTATCAACCGATAATTAACGATGAATCCAACCGGAGCACCAATAATGGGAACAAGTTGAGCCATTTTTGCCAGATCAATATAATCCCTGTATTCCTGTTGGAATTTTCGCCAGTCAAATTGTTCAATGTCATCAGGAAGTGTTTTACTATAATTATCCCAATTCTCTATTTTAAGATAAATTTCCTTCCTGTGTGCGTGGCTGGAAAATGCCAATTCAAAAATATGCAGTACATATACCCTCTCTTTATAATCTTTCATATCAAATCCGTAAATGGCAGCTATATCAAACAACAGTTTTATTTTAATTCCAATTAAAATCGGGAAATCTGCCATACCGAGAAGCAAACCTCCTGCTCCCGTTATTCCTCCTTCTAATGCAGCTGTATTTTTATATGCTTTTATTCGCTTAAGAGCCATGGCTTCACTAACTCCAAACGATATATTTTGCATTGGCTTTGCCGTAGTATATTTTGCCCCAAATAAAACCCCCCGAATCATTTGCTTGATAGCACTTGTTATTGCCGCATGTACTTTCTCTGGTATCCAGGTATTAATTTTTGTTTGAAGACTTTTTGATAATTGATTGAATACAGATGGACGACGAATCATTTTCTTTTGCCAAACTTTCAGTTGAGCAAACACCTCAGTTTGATACTTATCCATTTGAACTATTTATAGAAAATTCAAAGTTACTTAACTATGATAACAACCATGTGCTAACAAAGATTTGCTGCAACTCATAAGGGATGAGTAGTAAGAAAATATTTTACTGTTTCTTAGCCGGCATTTCCCTCCCCGCCTGGTATAATACCAATGATTCCGTTTTACCAGTTGCATCTTTTTTAAATTCAATTTCGGCATCCACATCTTTTACTTTAAATCGTACAGGAGAAAGCGGCTGCATTTCAATTTTTCCCTGACCTGTAGCCTGGCCAAACAGTTTACCATCTTCCAGCGTAACCGTTAAAATAAAATTGGGAGCCAGTTGATAGGCGCCTGCATACTCTGCAAGTACAGATGCATCTACTTTTATAAACGTAAGTGCAGCCGGAAGCGGCTTGTTGGTTTTCTTCCAAACCGATTCTTCAGTACGGCTTTTAAAATTTAAGGCATCAACACCTCCACTGCTGTTATATTTAAATTCAATGAAGGAAAATGTGCCATCAAAAAAGAAATGATCTTTTTCATACATCCTGATTGTAAATTTATTTCCGCCTCCACGTTGTGATGTGAGTTTATCTTTTTCCCAGCGTATTACCCGCTCTTCACCATTTTCTGATGCATAAACTCCTTCATATTTTTTTGCATCCGCTTCAGTTAAAGGCAATGCTTTAAAATTGTAAGGCTTCCCCATTGCAATAGCTGCCAGTTTGGGAGTAATATCATCGGGGCTTTTGCAATCGCAGTTTGAAAATGCTGCCACAAAAATATCTTCTGCAGGCAGATATAATCCATGAGTTAAGAAACCCGGAATACCACCACCATGTTCAATTGATTTGCTTCCCTGCACATTGGATATGCCCAATCCATAGCCATAAGTGGTAGGTTTGCCATCAGTAAGAACATAAGGTGTAATGGCTTTATCTACCCATTCTTTCTTAACCAATTTATAAGTGTATAATGCTTTGTTCCATTTCCACAAATCTTCAACGGTTGACAAGAGTGAACCTGCTGCATAAGGCAGCGTCATACTGATGTAATCAGAGTTAAGAAATTCTTTCCCATTGTTTTTATAACCCTTTGCCCGGTTTTTAATAATTCTGCTATCACTTCCATAAAAAGAGTTGTTCATGCCCAGTGGCGTAAAAATATTTTGCTTTACATATTCTTCATAGGTTTTACCGCTCACCTTTTCAATAATGTAGCCAAGTATGATGTAACCTGTGTTATTATAATTCCATTTGCTGCCGGGTTTAAATTCCAATGTATCTTTTTCAGTAAATGCAATGATTGCTCTGGGTGCCATATCTTTTCGCATATTTCCCCAAAAGCTGTCAATATTGGTGTAACTTTTAATGCCTGAAGTATGAGTGAGCAAATGCTCAATGGTGATGTGCTCTTTAATAGCATAATCCGGTATAAATTTTTTGATTGTATCCTGCAATGAGAGTTTTCCCTTTTCTGCCAGCTGAAGAATGCACACAGCAGTAAACTGTTTGGTAATAGATCCAATCCGGAAATTCATATCAGGATGAACCGGAACATTCAGTTCCATATCGGCCATTCCAAATCCTTTTTTATAAATTACCTGCCCTTTCTTTACTACAATTACACTGGAGCCAGGCTCTGTAGCTTTAAATTCTTTGTTCATAACAGAATCAAACGATTTTATCAGCTGTTGATTGTTTTTAATAGTTACCTGTGCATATGCACAGGAAAAAACAAAAAACATGATTGCAGATGTTGAAAGAAAACGAAGCATGG
>DAIOWB010000076.1:0-10187 GCA_036758725.1 Lacibacter sp. | reverse complement strand
AAACGAAGATGATTTTTTTAATTTATTAAATGCAGTTCATGCATAATAAAGGCTGCCATTGGTGAAACTTGCTTCATCATACTAAAAAACATATCTTGCATTATGTTTTTACAAAAGCATATAACAACCAATCTGATGCTGCCATACTTTCTTAATATGATTGCAGCAGGTGAAGGCAGCTTGCCCGACTACTAAGTTTCTTATTATTTCTTTGCATGCAATTGTTGCATATTGAACAAATTGTACACGAGTGCGACGCAACAAAAGCTTCATAGCAGTAATTACTTATGGCCCACAAATTTTTTGAACATTAAACCGGATGTATGGCAAATCATAATTATTATGTAGAAAATGAATTAGGACGTTTACGAAAATTAATCATTCACAGCCCCGATGGCGGCATTGGAAAAATTATTCCCGGAACTTTTGCAGATAATTTGTATGATGACATTGTGCATTTAAACAGCATGCAGAAAGAATATAATAATTATGTGAAGTTGTTATTGTATTTTTTAGACAGGGATAAAATCAATTACATTAATCAATACCAGGAAACCTGCTCACCGGAAAAGAAAGGCTGGTGTTTTATTCCCGGTAAGAAAGAATATTTTAACAGTGATAAAGTGTTGGATACACAACAATTACTTGCCGAAATTATAAAAGATGATAAAGTAAAGTTGCGTTTAATTTCTGCTATTTGCTCTTATGAAGAATCAAGTTTTGCCATTCAGCAAATACTGGAAGGCATAAACGACAGAGCATTACTTGCAAAAATATTTATAACGGGTATTTTACCTGCAGAAGCATTTGGCACAATTGAAGACCAGTATATTTTCCCTCCTATTCCCAATTTTATTTTTACCAGGGATATTGGCATTATGGTTAAAGACCATATTCTTCTTAGCCGTATGGCTACTGTTGCAAGAAGAAGAGAATCATTACTTACAAAACTTTTATCACTTTATTATTTCTTTAAAGATGATACCAATAAAGTGATGGAAATAATTGAAGAGAGTGATTATTTTTTATACGAAGAAGAAGAACGAAAGCACCGCATCATTACTATTGAAGGCGGAGATGTAATGATGATTCATCCTAAACATTTTGTAATTGGTTGCAGCATACGCACAAGCAGCAACGCTGTAAATGAAATTATTCATACACTATACAGCAAACCGGAACTGGGAATAGAAAAAATTTCGGTGGTAAAAATTCCAAAGAACAGAGCGCAGATGCATATTGATACCATTTTTACACAGGTAAAACGGAATGTATGGGTGCTTTACGGACGCTTTTCTGAAAAGATATTAAAAGCAGAACATGTAAGCAAACATAGTTATATTAATAAGCTTTCTCACAATCCCCGTCAATTAGAAATGGAACAGGTTGAAATACTGCAATACTATAAACCTGCAGCTGAAGAATATATTAAAACAAAAGATTACAGTGTTGAAGGTAAGTTACCGGGCCTTGAATCTTTATTACGCCAAATCAGTGTTGAAGATTTTCATGTACCTGCAGAAGAAGTAAAAATAATTTACAGTGGAGGTAATGAGTTTCCGCACGATGAACGGGAACAGTGGACTGACAGTTGTAATGTTGTGGCATTAAAAGAAGGAGTTGTTATAGGCTACGACCGAAACGATAAAACAGCTGATGCTTTTATTGCAGCCGGCTTTCAGGTACTTACAACAAAAGAAGCGTTTGAACAATTTGAAAACGGTGTTGATCCGGAAAGTATTGAAAATACACTTTTCCTTTTACCATCATCTGAATTATCGAGAGCAAGAGGTGGAAGCCATTGTATGAGTATGCCGTTATTGAGAGACAAATTGTAGTTTTTAGTTTATAGTTTCTTGTTAACACTGCAGGATGCATAAGATTAATTAAACTTTTTAAATAATGAACTACAAACTATAAACTATAAACCATAAACTATAAACACTTTTATGCAAACAACTTCACATTTATTAATGATTAAACCTGTAGCATTTGATTTTAATGCAGAAACTGCTGTTAACAATGCGTTTCAACAACAGGGAAGTAATGATGATGCACAACAAAAAGCCGAAGCAGAGTTTGATGGTTTTGTACAAAAACTTTCAGCTGCAGGAGTTGATGTTACAGTTGTAAAAGACACCATAGCACCGCATACGCCTGATAGCATTTTTCCCAACAACTGGATTAGTTTTCACCACGATGGAAGCATTGTCCTCTACCCGATGTATGCATTAAACAGGAGAGCAGAACGTAAACAGCATGTAATAGATGCCATTCAATCGAAATTTGAAATAAAACAAACGATTGATTTTACAGGAAAAGAAAAAGAAGACCGTTTTCTTGAAGGGACAGGAAGCATGGTGCTTGACAGGGAAAATAAAATAGCATATGCCTGTCTTTCACCAAGAACAAATAAAATGGTTTTTGATGAGTGGTGTGAAAAAATGGGTTATACCGGCTGTTCATTTTACAGTGTTGATGAGAGTGGTGCAGAAATTTATCATACCAATGTAATGATGTGTGTAGCAGATAAATACATTGTTATTTGTTTAAACAGCATAACGAATGAGGAAGAAAGAAGCCATGTGATAGATACGATTGAAAAAAGCGGGAAAAAGATGATTGAAATATCATACAATCAAATGAATCATTTTGCAGGCAACATGTTGCAGGTTCAGAATAAAAATGGTCAGATCATTTTAGTAATGAGCAGCCAGGCATATGCATCTTTACACCCAGATCAGTTAAAAGAATTAGAATCATATAATCAGATTATACATTCAGATTTAACTACAATTGAAACAAATGGGGGCGGTAGTGCAAGGTGTATGATGGCAGAAGTGTTTCTGCCTTTAAAAAAATAATGAGCTGTAAGTTACCAGCCTGAAGTTTTGTTTTTTAAAATGCGGATAACTGCTTTTTCCTGTGCAGCAATTTCCTTTTTTGTTTTTTCCCAGCTTTTATTGAATTGTAATCTTACAGGTTCATTGCTGTTTAAAAAAAATTGCTCATTACTTAACCATAATTTAATTTGTACAGCATCGTGCCAGTTACCTATTGCATCCTGTAACAAATCAAGATTGTTATACTTTTTTATAGTAAGCAATTTTATTTTATCTTTTTCCTGCATCCAGTGAATGGCATAAAGAAATTTTTTAATTGCCTTCCTAACATCATGCCATTGTTCCTGCTTTACTTTTTTTAATGCTTCAAAAAGAAATTGATTTTTACTTTTTAGGAATTTCAGAATTGCTTTATTGTTTATCTTCTTTGTATTCACCAAAGTGTTGTTCTGTATTTTCCTTATTTGTTTTTTGGTTTTTTTATAGTTGTTAATAAACAACTCAACAGACAGATCCAGTTTTTTTTCAATTGAAGATTCATGAAGTAATAAATGATAACGGTTCTTTTTTAACCACTTAATGATGAGTTGTGAATCACGGATGAACCCTGCTTCATGGGCTATGGAATGTAACCTGCTGATGAGTTTTTTCTCCTTTTGTGGATGAAGATTTAAATAAGCAACAAAATCCAGTACTGCTCTTATTCGTTTTAAATGCACTCTTAATTCATGAAGTTCAAATTCGCCTTTGGTTAACGTATATTTTTCTAACCACAGAACTGCAGCATCAGATTGTTTTAACAGATATTCAGCAGGCAGGTTCATAACCAAAGTTAATCTTTCAGTTTCAGGATCTGCCTAATGCTTTTTGTAAGCCTTCTTCAAGTTTAAGTGGAACAAAGCCCAGCTCTTTTACTGCTTTTGTAATGATGAATCCGGTTTTTTTAGGACGTTTTGCAGGTTCTTTAAACGTTTCCTCAGTAACCTTTTCTATCAATGATGTGTTTAGGTTTAAAATTTCTGCAACCATTATTGCCAACTGATAAGGTGAACACATCTCTTTACCGGAAATATGAAAAATACCTTTGGCATGTTTCATTAAAACTAAAATAATTCCTTTGGCCAAATCCTCTACATAAGTTGGTGTACGCAACTGATCATCTACCACTTTTATTTTTTCAGATGCTGTTAGTTTATCTTTCACCCAGTTAATAAAATTCATTCTGCCACCGGGAACTTTTCCGCCATACACAAAAACTGTTCTTACTATAGCCCAGTGTAAATCACTCATTTCCACCATTTCTTCAGCCAGTAATTTACTTTCTCCATAATCATTGATGGGATTGGCAGTTGCATGTTCATCATAGGGTCCTTCATTCCCATCAAAAACAAAATCAGTACTTATAAAAATAAAGTACGACTTTGTTTTTTGTGCTGCTTTAATCAAAGTTCTGGTTGCACCTACATTTGTTTTCCAGCAGGTGGTTTTATCCGTTGCACAATCGTTTGGTTGAGTAATTGCAGCTGTATGTACAATGATGTGTGGAGAAATTTTTTCAATGAGTGCTTGTGATTTTTTAAAATCAGTAATATCCAACTCATGATAAGTTACACCGTTTGCTGATCCATAAGGTAAACGGCTGGGGCCTTTTCCACTTGCATGAATGCTGAATTTACCTTCGTCTACAAGTTGGCGAATAAGATGTTGTCCTAATAAACCGTTAGCACCTGTTACAAAAACTTTCATTTGTATTTTTTTAAATATTTCTCAGATGTTAATCTGATCTGTTGAGGTATCATTCATTTCTAAAACTGAATATAGAACTTTCAACGACTGACGGAAAGAAAATCTATCCACTAAAAAAATCAAATTAATAATCAATACAAATATCTTAACCAATTCAGTTTAATAGAAAGGGCATGTACATCAAAAGTATTTTATTTAAACTCCATACCAAGATTATACATGGTAAAACTCCAGATATCTGCTGCTTCTTCAATTTGCTTGCTTGTGGGTTTTCCTGCACCATGGCCCGCTTTTGTTTCAATACGAATAAGAACCGGGTTATCACCTTTATGAACTTCCTGCAAACGGGCAGCAAACTTAAATGAGTGTGCAGGCACTACCCTGTCATCATGATCAGCCGTAGTAATTAAAGTTGCTGGGTATGCTGTTCCATCTTTTAAATTATGTAATGGAGAATAAGGATACAAAAACTTAAAGTGCTCCGGGTTATCGCTTCTGCCATATTCTACCGCCCATGCCCAACCGATGGTGAATAAATGATACCGCAGCATATCCATTACACCTACTGCCGGCAAAGCCACTTTAAATAAATCGGGCCGCTGTGTCATACATGCACCAACCAGTAAGCCGCCATTCGATCCGCCACGGATTGCTATTTTGCCTTTACTGGTATAATTATTTGAAATTAAATATTCAGCAGAAGCAATAAAATCATTAAACACATTTTGTTTGTTCTCAAGCATACCTGCTTTATGCCATGCTTCGCCATATTCATTTCCACCTCTGAGGTTTACAACTGCATATATTCCGCCCTGCTCCATCCAAAATGCATTACTGATGCTGAAGCCGGGTGTTGATGGAATATTAAATCCACCATAACCATATATCAGAACGGGATTTGTGCCATCTAATTTCAATCCTTTTTTGTAAGTAAGAAACATGGGAACGTTTGCCCCATCTTTACTGGTAAAGAAAACCTGTTTTGTTTCATACTCTTCGTTTTTAAATTTGGTTTCTGTTTTTCTGAAAAGTGTTGAAATACCCGATATAATATTATAACGATAAATGGTTGCAGGTGTATTATAAGAACTGAATGTATAGAAGAATTCTTTATCAGCCATTTTACCTGCAAAACCGCCCGCTGTTCCAATACCAGGTAATTTAATTTCACGAACAAGCTTTCCGTTCATAGTATATTGATACACTTTTGTAGATGCATCTTTCAAATAAGAACAAAATAAATAACCACCACCCGTGTTTACACTTTGCAACACTTCTTTTTGTTCAGGAATAATTACCAGTTGAACTTTTGGGTTTGGGTTTTTGGGATCAATGAGAATAACTTTATAATTAGGAGCTCCATCATTTGTTTTTAATAAAAGTTTATCGCCAATATTATCAATAACATCCGGTTCGGTTTTAAACCCGGGAACAAGTAATGTAAATTCTTTTTGATTAGTTTTTAAATCCTTCACCCACACTTCATTTCCGCTTGTGCCTTCAGTGGTGCTGAGAATTAAAAACCGGTTGTCTTCTGTTAAACCGGCACCGGCATTCCGCAAAGGATGTGTTTTATCTTCATAAACTAACAGATCAGAACTTTGAGGCGTACCCATTTTATGATAATAAACTGCATGAAACTGGTTTTGCTTACTGAGCTTACTTTTTTCATCTGGTACCGGGTAGCGGCTATAATAAAATCCATCATCACCTTTCCAACTAACACCACTGAATTTTACCCATTGCACTTTATCTGTCAAAACTTTTTTTGTAGCAACATCCATAACATAAATTTCCTGCCAATCACTGCCGCTTTGCGCCAGCATATAACTTGCGTATTTGCTGTTTTTTGAAAACGAAACATTTCCAAGAGCAGCTGTACCATCAGCAGATAATTTATTGGGATCAATAAAAACTTCAGGAGTACCACTCAATCCTTTTTGTCTGAAAAGTATACTCTGGTTTTGCAGTCCATCATTTTTACTGAAGTAATACCAGCTTCCTTCTTTTGATGGAGAACCAATACGGGCATAATTCCACATCTCACTTAATCTTGCTTTTACTTTTTCCCTGAAAGGAATTTTATTGAGATAATCGAATGTTACTTTGTTTTGTGCAGTAACCCATTCTTTTGTTTCTTCACTGTTATCATCTTCAAGCCAACGATAAGGATCGGGCACAAATGTGCCATGATAATTATCAATTACATCTGTTTTCTTAGAAACAGGATAAACAATTTGTGATGAAATTTCATTTCCAGATAAAACGGCAACAAGTAACAGAACTGCAATTCTCATATAGTTGAATTTTAGGCAACAATTTACAGCAATCGATTGAAAGTGTTACGAACAATCGTTATCATCTCATTTCCTTACTTTTGAGCCTTCATAATCCAAAAAGGGTTTTAAAACAGAACGTTGCCTGCACTATGAATCATTACTTTACTAACTGATAACTAATGAGTAATAAAGTTTCAAAGATAGGAGTACTTACTTCCGGTGGCGATTCACCCGGAATGAATGCCGCAATAAGAGCGGTGGTTAGAACAGGATTATTTCACAATATGGAAATGTTTGGGATCATGCGGGGTTACCAGGGTATGATTGATGATGATATTATTCCCATGCATAGCAGAAGTGTTGCAAACATTATACAGCGAGGCGGCACTATTCTAAAAACAGCACGCTGCAAAGAATTTTTTGAGTTAGAAGGAAGAAAAAAAGCTTTTACTAATTTAAAAAAACATGGAATTGATGGATTGGTGATTATTGGGGGTGATGGCAGTTTCCGTGGTGCTCAGAAATTTTCAAACGAATTTGACATTCCCTGTATTGGTTTACCAGGAACAATTGATAAAGACATTGCCGGCAGCGACTTTACCATTGGTTTTGATACAGCAGTAAACACAGCTGTTGAAGCCATAGATAAAATAAGAGATACAGCTGATGCACATGATCGTTTATTTATTATTGAAGTAATGGGACGAGATGCAGGTTACATTGCACTGCATAGTGGTATTGCAACTGGCGCAGAACATATTCTGATTCCTGAAACAAAAACCGATATTGAAGAATTGGTTGATTCGTTAGAAGAGAAAGAACGCCGTAAAAAGCTGGTGAATATGATTGTTGTAGCTGAAGGAGACGAAATAGGTGGGGCCAATGAAGTTTCCTTAATTATAAAAAAACGAATGCCTCATTTAGATACAAGGGTTTGTATTTTAGGACATATACAAAGAGGTGGAGCACCTTCCTGTTTAGATCGTGTTATTGCCAGCCGCCTGGGTTATGCTGCAGTTGTTGCATTACTTGATGGCCGCTATAATAATATGATTGGAATACTTAACAATAAACTTCATTTTACTCCTCTCGACAAAGCCATAAAAGCAAAACAAAGAGTAAGTGATGAATGGTTAAAAATTGTTAAGATTCTTGCGAGTTGAGTAATTTGAAACACTAAAATTTAAAGATTTGAATATTCTTTATGGTTAATTTTAACCAGTTTAAAAGAACGAAATAAATAATCTTAGAATTTTTTAATATTAATTCTTCAAATAATTACATCATGTCAAAAAATATTTCTAAATACCTGCACGCTGAAATGGATAAAGAAGCTGGTGTAAAGCATTTGAACCATCGAACAAAAATTGTTGCAACAGTTGGTCCGGCCTGTGATACCTATGATAAGTTATTGGAGTTGGTAAGAGCAGGTGTGAATGTATTCCGATTAAATTTTTCGCATGGTTCACATGATGACAAAACAAAAATTATAGAATTTATCCGCACCATTAATAAAACCGAACCTTATAATATTGCTATTCTCGGCGATTTACAGGGCCCGAAGTTAAGAGTAGGAGAAATGGAGAATGGCGGCATTGAAGTTGCCGAAGGCGACATCCTCACTTTTACCAATGAAAAATTAGTGGGTACTAAAGAACGCATTTATGTTTCTTATCCAAACCTCCACAAAGATGTAAAAGTGGGCAACATCATTTTAATTGATGATGGGAAACTGGAAGTTAGAGTATCAAGTATTACCCGTGATAATGATGTAAAAGTGGAAGTGACTTTAGGTGGAATTCTTTCATCAAAAAAAGGAATCAATTTACCCGATACAAAAATATCCTTACCTGCTTTAACTGAAAAAGATCTGGTTGACCTGGATTTTATTATTGATCAGCAACTGGATTGGGTAGCACTTTCATTTGTACGTAATGTAAAAGACATTATTATTCTCCGTAATAAACTGGATGAGCGTAAAAGCAAGAGTAAAATTATAGCCAAGATAGAAAAGCCTGAAGCAGTAGCTAATATCCGTGATATTATTATTGAAAGTGATGGCATTATGGTTGCCCGTGGCGATTTGGGAGTTGAACTTCCAATTGAACAGGTGCCATTAATACAAAAAGACATTATTAAAAAATGTATTCACCGTGCTAAACCTGTTATTGTAGCTACACAGATGATGGAAAGCATGATTGATCGTGTAAAGCCCAACAGAAGTGAAATTACAGACGTTGCCAATGCAGTACTGGAAGGAGCTGATGCAGTTATGCTGAGCGGAGAAACTGCAACAGGTAATCATCCTGCATTGGTTGTTGAAACTATGTGTAAAATTATTAAAGAAGTAGAATCGAGCAGTTATTACCGCTACGACCGTGAGGAAGATTTAAAACCACAACCCCACTCGCCTTCATTTTTAAGTGATGCCATTTGCTATAACGCCTGTGAGATAGCCAAAGATGTTGATGCACGTGCATTGATTGGTATGACTCAAAGCGGATATACCGGTTTTATGCTCAGCAGTTTCAGGCCTAAATCTCCTTTGTTCATTTTTACAAAGGAAAGAACATTAGTAAACCAATTAACACTAAGTTGGGGAGTGAGAGCTTTTTATTATTCAGAAGAAATCAGTGTTGATGATATTATTAATGACCAGATTGATATTTTAAAAGAACGTGGCTTTTTACAAACAGGTGATATAGTTGTAAACACTGGCAGCACACCCGTTCATTTACATTTACCAACCAACCTGATAAAGATTACTATAGTTGATTAAATTGAAAATCTTTATAAATAAAGTGCCCTCCGTTAAAATCGGGGGGCTTTTTGTTTTAATGATTTTGTACTTTCAATGTGCATGCAAAAAATTGAGTTTATACCCCTGAGTGAAAGTGCCATTTTAATTTCCTTTGGCAATTCCATTCATCCTGCCACACATGAAACTTTGATAGATGCAAAAAACAAAATTGAAGCCAACCCTTTCATTGGTTTTATTGAAACAGTCCCGGCTTATAATTCACTGGCTGTTTATTATAATCCTCTGGATGTAAAAAGAGAAGTTGAAAGTATTTCAATTGCAGTAACAAATCAATTAAAACATATTCTGGAAAATACAAAACAGGTAAATACAACAACAACCAATAAATCAATCATTGAAATACCTGTTTGTTATGATGATGAATATGGAATAGATCTGCAGGAAATTTCTCAACAATTAAAATTATCAAAATCTGAAATTATTCATTTACACATTTCCCAACTATATAAAGTATTTATGATTGGGTTTACACCGGGGTTTCCTTATATGGGAATTTTA
>DAIOWB010000075.1:8965-10224 GCA_036758725.1 Lacibacter sp. | reverse complement strand
GGTGCGGTAGCTCAGTTGGTAGAGCAAAGGACTGAAAATCCTTGTGTCGCCGGTTCAATCCCGGCCCACACCACAAGCTTTAAAAAGCCTCGGCAGTAATGCTGGGGTTTTTTATTTTAATGAGGCATACGCTACAGCTATCTCCGCACCCAGTTTTGCATTATTCTTTATCAATGCGATATTACTTTCCAGGCTTTCTCCTCTTGTGTTTTCAGAAATGTATTGCAACAAAAAGGGAGTAACTTTTTTGCCCTTTATTTTTTTAGATTTTGCTGCATCAAGTGCTTTTGTAATATACTTTTCCATTTCAGTTGCCTCAATTTCATGTTCTTCAGGAACAGGGTTGGCAATAAGAACAGAGCCATGCAATCTCATCTTCCATTTGGTATCCATCATATGTGCAATTTCCTCCGGCGTGTCTAAACGTAAAGGAGATTGAAAAGTGCTTTTGCCACTATAAAAACTGGGGAACTCATCCTGCCCGTATGTTACAACAGGAATTCCCTTTGTTTCTAAATATTCTAAGGTTAAACCAATATCAAGAATTGATTTAATACCTGCTGAAATAACAGCTACTGAAGTTTGTGCCATTTCAGTTAAGTCGGCCGAAACATCCATGCTTGTTTCAGCTCCACGATGAACACCCCCAATGCCGCCGGTAACAAAATTTTTAATTCCAGCTACTGATGCAATTCTCATGGTTGCTGCAACAGTTGTTGCACCATATAATTTTTTACTGATTACATAAGGCATATCACGCAGGCTTACTTTCCAGATATCTTCAGCTTTTTTTCCGAAATAATTTAATTCATCTTCACTAAGACCTACATGGCACATGCCATTAAAAATGGCAATGGTTGCAGGTACCGCACCGTTCTCTCTTACTATCTGCTCAACATCCCATGCTGTTTCAACATTTTTAGGAAATGGCATTCCGTGAGAAATAATCGTTGACTCTAATGCAACAACTGCTTTTCCATTAGTAAGAGCTTGCTGAACTTCCGGGTGTATTTGTAAAAATGAATGCATTAATCAGGATAATATTTGGTTACTAATTGTAAAAGTTTGTCTTGAGTAAGATGATAGGCAATTGCACCATTCACCTGTAGAATTTCAGCCGATAAAGTATGTGCAAGTTTTAAACAGTCTAAATCTTCTTTGCCCAAATACTTGCCTAACATAAATCCTGATAAAGAACCATCACCAGCACCTGTACAATCAACCACATCAATTGCAGGTGCATGAAGAGTAATCGATTT
>DAIOWB010000075.1:0-8865 GCA_036758725.1 Lacibacter sp. | reverse complement strand
TGCAGTTCTAAATAACCAGGTGTAATTAAATGATTTGCTGCGTTGGTTAAAAAAGCAGAGAATAAAGAACCATCTGCATTCAATATACCTGTGTACTTTCCTGATAAACCATCTTTTGTAATAGAAGCATCCAGTTTTACACCTGCATCTTTGCAAACCTGTTTCAGCCAGTTACCATCACTGTCGTTTCCAAAAACACTAATGAGTTGAACGGGCACTCCTAATAGAGCTAATTGGTGTGCAATATTTCTGCTTACACCGCCTGCTGTTTTTGTTACAACAGCATCATTGGTAGTAGCCATGAGTAATTCTTCTTTTGCATGAAACAATTCATCAACAAAAGAAGCACCAATACAAATAACCGGTTTTAACATGATGCAAATGTAAAGGCAAAGAACTATTCTTCTTTTTTCTTTACAATTAAATACCAATCGTTTTCTAATGGCAGGTAACCATAATCATAACAATAGAAATAAGTCTTGTTGGTTTTGGTTGTATAAAGGTGGGTGATGTATTTAAAATGAAAACCCAACCGCTGTAATTTGTCTTTACTGGCTTTTGCAGTTTCTTCGGTTTCGGGTAAAATGCTTTCTAAAATCTTGCGGTTTTTAAGCAAGGTATTGTTGATGTTTCGCACAAAACTGCTGTGGCTACCTTTCGCTTTTTGAATGTTATTGTAGTTGTTGCGGCAGTAATCATCACAAAATTTCTTGTCGATTCTCCCTTTTAAAATTTTTCCGCAGGCGAGGCATTTTTTTGTATCGGATGCTGTCATAGTAAAGGTTTCAGAGCAGGAAGATAGGGAAAATTATCCGTGTGCAAACGTTTATACACGTTTAGCTTCGGGAGTAAACGGGTAAAAACCGACTCTACTTTTCCGCTGCTAACATCTTTGCACTGTCAATCGGAAATGACGTCACCGCTTGACTGAGATAACAAAATTTAAAACCGTTCCGCCTTGTGCGGGACACAAAACGAAAAAACATGTACGCATTAAAAAACAAAGTTCAATTGATTGGTAACCTGGGCAACGCTCCGGAAGTAAAAACAATAACAGGCGGCAAAAAAATGGCCCGCTTTAGTGTAGCCACAAATGAAATCTATCGCAATGCAAAAGGCGAAAAAGTAACTGAAACACAATGGCACAATTTAGTAGCCTGGGGTAAGGTTGCCGATATTGCTGAAAAGTATTTAGCTAAAGGAAAAGAAGTGGCTATTGAAGGCAAGCTTATTAACCGTTCTTACAATGATAAAGAAGGAAATAAAAAATACATTACAGAAGTGCAGGTTAATGAAATTCTCTTAATTGGAGAGAAAGAGAAAGCATAAAATCAGTGCCACGGATTATACGAATCTTCACAAGTAAATAATATTCTTTTGTGCCAATCTGTGTAATTCGTGGCCTTTACCAAAACTTCAAGTTAACTCAATCTTTTAATTGGAGAAAAGGAGAAGGCGTAAAATCAGTGCCACGAATTATACGAATCTTCACAAATAAAGAATATTCTTTTGTGCCAATCTGTGTAATTCGTGGCCTTTACCAAAAAGTCAAGTTTATTTATTCTCTTAATTGAAAAAAAAGAGAAAGCATAAAATCAGTGCCACGAATTACACGATTCTTCTTAAGTAAAGATTATTCTTTTGTATCAATCTGTGTAATTCGTGGCCTTTACCAAGAATTCAAATTAATTCATACTCCTAATTGAAGAAAAAGAGAAAGCATAAAATCAGTGCCACGAATTATACGAATCTTCACAAATAAAGAATATTCTTTTGTGCCAATCTGTGTAATTCGTGGCCTTTTCCAAAACCTCAGCTTAATTCATGGAGCAAATTCTTTATAAATCTGAAACATACCAAATAGTGGGTGCTTGTATGGAAGTGTACAATAACCTTAGCTATGGCTTTTTAGAAATTGTTTATAAGGACGCAATGGAAATTGAATTTCTTCAACGGGATATGAACTACGTAAGGGAAGATGAACATTCAATTGATTATAAAGGCACGACCTTAAAACATAAATTTTTTGCCGATTATACATTGTACAATAGCATTATTGTAGAAGTAAAAGTAAATAAAGATGGTATAACAACAGAAGCCATTGCACAAACCCTCAATTATCTTAAAGCATCGGGTATCAGGTTGGCCCTGATCATTAACTTTGGCAAAACATCACTTGAATACAAGCGTCTTATTCTTTAATCTAATTTAATTTCAATATTTTCCTCTTATGCAAGTTGTGGAACGCAATGAACTGTTTGATCTGGCTTACCGCTTTGTAACCGAAACACAGGAAAGTATTTTTCTTACGGGTAAAGCGGGCACAGGTAAAACAACTTTTCTAAAATACCTCCGAGATAACTGTTCTAAAAATATGATTGTTGCCGCACCAACCGGGGTAGCAGCTATTAATGCCGGAGGGGTAACACTTCATAGCTTATTTCAATTGCCCTTTCATCCGTTTTTACCAACCGAAACAAACAGGTTGGAACTGTTGAAAAACATCCGCTACCATAAACAACGTGTTAACCTGCTTCGTAAAATGGAACTGTTGGTGATTGATGAAATCAGCATGGTTCGTTGTGATGTATTGGATGCTATAGATGCAATCTTAAAAAGTGTACGTCGTATTTACACGGAGCCATTTGGTGGAGTACAGGTTTTATTTATTGGCGATTTATATCAACTGCCACCAGTAGTAAAAAACGATGAGTGGAGCATTTTGAAAGAGTATTATGAATCGCCTTTCTTTTTTGATAGTAAGGCAGTGAAAGATCAGGGTCCGCTATTGATTGAACTCAATAAAATTTACCGGCAGAAGGAACAAAGCTTTGTGGAGCTTTTAAATAAAGTACGGAACAACATCATGGATGTTGAAGATTACAATCAATTAAACAACCGGTTTATTAATGGGTTTCAACCAGAGGCCGATGAAAAATATATTACATTAACATCACACAATGCACAATCAGATAGTATTAACCAGTTAAAAATGATGAAACTGTCATCACCGGGTTATAGCTTTCATGCAAAGATTGAAGGAGATTTCCCTCCAAACATCTTTCCTGCCGAAGCTGAACTTATTTTAAAAGAGGGAGCCCAGGTGATGTTTATAAAAAACGATACGGCTACAAAAAAATATTTTAATGGCAAGATTGGAATTATAAAAACGCTTGAAACAGATAAGATCATTGTAAATAGTGATGGATTAGATATTGAAGTGTTTGAAGATGAATGGGAGAATACCCGTTATAGTTTAAATCCATCAAATCAAAAATTAGAACAACAGGTACTTGGCAATTTCCGTCAATATCCATTGAGATTGGCATGGGCTATTACTATTCATAAAAGCCAGGGCTTAACATTTGATAAAGTAATGATTGATGCCGCATCATCGTTCAGCAGTGGACAGGTGTATGTAGCACTCAGCCGTTGTACAAGCCTGCAGGGAATTGTGTTGCTTTCAAAAATTCCTTCAACCGCAATATACAGCAATGAGCAGGTAGCATCTGCACAATCTGCTTTAGCGCCTAAAGGATCATTGGCAGAGCGTTTTACAGGCGCAAGGCAACTTTTCACTATTCAACTTTTGAGTGAAATATTTTTATTTGAAGAAATACAAAAACAGGTTGCCATTCTCATTTCAAAAATTGAAAATCAAAAAGACAAGTTGAACCCGGAAGCAACAGAATGGGCAAATCAGTATAGTGAACAATTGAAAAAAGAAAAAGCAGTTGCTGGTAAATTTGTCAACCGCATCTATGAATTAATGAAGGATGAACCATTAATCGAAAACAACGCAACTCTTCAAAAAAGAATACAGGATGCAGCCGGTTATTTTATTCCTGTCATTGCACAATTAAAAGATCAGTTGCAAAAACACCCTCTTGTTACTGAGCATAAAGAAGTTGCATTATCCATTGATGAAACTTTAATTGAATTGATGCATGATTTTATTAAAACAACATGGTATTTACAATATTGTACAATGCCCTTTTCAGTAACAGGTTTTTTAAAACATAAACTCGACCTTGCAATTCCACGTGTACAAATAACCAGTTATGCTGCTAATAAAAAAACGGCTGCAACATCGGATATTCCTAACCCTGAATTATATTTTAATTTAAAGAGTTGGCGTGATCAGATATGCCAGGAACAAAATATTCCTATTTATATGCTGGCCAACAGTAATAGTCTCAAAGAAATCTGTATGTTTCTTCCGCTAACAAAAAATCATTTGATGTTGCTGAGTGGTTTTGGAAAAGCCAAAGCAGAAAAATATGGTGATGAAATAATTGAAATGGTTGATACTTACTGCAATCAATACGGGCTCGAAAGCCATATTGAACTGAAAGAAGTAAATCCAAAACGGCAACGCAAAGAACCATCCAAAAACAAAGTGGATAAGACACCATCGGGTATGGTGAGCCTGCAATACTATAAGCAAGGGAAAACTATCAATGAAATTGCCAACGAAAGAAATTTAACTACAGGAACAATTGAAAGCCACCTTTCAGATTTTATAAAAACCGGCGAAATATTAATTCAGGATATTATTGATGATGCAAAAGTGAAAATCATTTCAGACACAATAAAAAACAATCCTCAAAAAAGACATGCGGAAATAAAATCAATACTGGGTGATGATTACAGCTATTCAGAAATAAGAGCTGTGGCCAATCATTTACTCTGGCTCGGTAATAAATAAATGCATTGCTCTCCTCTTGCAAAAATGTTTCTTAAGAAGTAATTTAACTTTTCTGGATTTTAACTGTCAAAAAAAACAGCAGGTTATTTTTCATCAAAAAAACAAGACATGAAAAACAAAATTCTTTTATCAGTATTCATTTTTTTAATTTTTTCTTCTTCATTTACTGTACAACAAGGCTGGCGCTTTATAGGAGATAAATGGGCTGCTTTTGGCGCCGACCGAGATGTGCTAAAAGTTGGAGGTAATAATGCATTCAGGCAAATAAAAATAAAAGTAACAAGCGGGCCTTTGCACATTGAGGATATGGATATCTATTTTGAAAATGGCGAAAAGATGAATGTGGTTCTAAAGAATAATTTTCATGCAGGTATGGAAAGCAGGGTAATTGATTTGCCTGGTGGTACACGAAGAATTGACAGGATTAGTTTTTTATACTCTACTGTAGGCCGGTCAAAAGGGAGAGCAAGAGTTGCTGTTTGGGGTAAACGTTAATTTTTTTTGATTTATAGATTTAATGCAGTCGAATTTTGTTTGACTGCATTATTTTTTTCCTTCAAGCCTGTTCACATATTCTAATGAGCCTAAACGAAACCTTAATGGAATCTTTGTTTTCTTCTCAAATTTATATTCACCAATACACATAAATCCCCAGTTCATAAACGGGCTTCCAAGATTCACAAATACAGGAGGCTTCTGGTTTTCTGGTTTTTTGATTTGTTGATGAGTAAAAGAAAATCCAAGAATGCTAGTTTGTTGTATGCTGCTCTTTTTTTGTAAAGGCGGGGTGTTTTGAGAAAAAGCAGAAAAGCTAAATGTTAAGAAAAAGACAGACATTGCACAAAAATTGTTCCAATTTTTAAATGGACCGCTTTTTTTTGATATTTTAGCTTTTAGAATCATACCTTAATCAAAGATAACGCAGTAACCGGAATATGGCACTCAGTCAGGGACTACATCAGAAACTTCTTCAAAAACTATCACCACAGCAAATTCAGCTTATGAAATTGCTGCAGGTACCTACGTCTAATCTGGAAGAACGGATTAAAGAGGAAATGGAAGAAAACCCGGCTCTTGATCAGGGTGATGACGAATCGCAGGATGATGCAGATGAGTTTAAAGATGATGCAAGTACTGATGATGAAGTGGATGAGTTTGATTTAGATGGTAGTAAAGATGAATATGAAAATTTAGATATTGCTGAATATGTAAATGATGGAGATGATGAAATAGCCGAATACAGAACCAGAGATGAAAACTATGGTGAGCAGGAAGAAGCTAAAACAATGCCCATTAAACTGCAAACCAGTTTTTATGAAATGCTTTATCAGCAATTAGGCATGTTAAATTTAGATGATCATCAAAAAGTAGTTGCCGAACAAATCATAGGAAGTATTGATGATGATGGATATTTAAGAAGAGAAAATAGTGCAATAGTGAACGATCTTGCTTTTAGACAAAATATTGAAACTTCAGATAAAGAACTGGAAGAAATCATTCATCTTATTCAGCAATTTGAGCCGCCGGGCATTTGTGCACGCAACCTGCAGGAATGTTTATTGAATCAGTTAAAACTCAGGCTAAATACAAATAACAGTAAAGTCATTGAGAATGCCATTATCATTTTAGAAAAATACTTTGATGAGTTTACTAAAAAACACTACGAGAAAATTCAACGAAGCCTGGGGATAGATGATGATGAATTAAGAGAAATTATTCAGCAAATTATTAAACTCAACCCTAAGCCGGGCGGCAATATTGAGAATGTAAATAAAGTTGAAACCTATATTATCCCGGATTTTTTCATTCTTAATAATGCCGGTATGCTCGAACTTACATTAAACTCACGCAATGCTCCTGATTTAAGAATAAGTGAAGGGTATAGAGAAATGCTGAGAGATTATGAAAAAGGAAGTAAGAAGGATAAACGCCAAAAAGAAGCCGTTTTATTTATTAAACAAAAAATTGATTCAGCCAAATGGTTTATTGATGCTATCAAACAACGGCAAAATACTTTATTGCATACCATGAATGCAATTATGAAACATCAGGAAGAATTTTTTCTTACAGGCGATGAAACTACTTTAAAACCCATGATCTTAAAGGATATTGCTGAGAAAACAAATCTTGACATATCAACCGTAAGCCGGGTGGCCAACAGTAAATTTGTACAAACAGAGTTTGGAACCTTCAGGTTAAAGTTTTTCTTTAGTGAATCGCTTAGTACAGATAGCGGCGAAGAAGTATCTACCAGGGAGGTAAAGAAAATATTGTTAGATATGGTAGAAGCTGAAGAAAAGAAAAAACCATTGAGTGATGAACTGTTAACAGAATTACTGCAGGCAAAAGGATATAATATTGCAAGAAGAACGGTTGCAAAATACAGAGAACAATTAAACATACCGGTAGCAAGGCTACGTAAAGAATTATAAGCTATGGATCATTTAGTAGTAAATGAAAAAGGTGATATTAAAGGATTAGTTGAAAAGAATTCTCTTTTTGAAAAAATATATTCTATCTTCTTTTCATATCTTTTTCACCCACTCTTTTTAATTGCATGGGTTACATTATATCTGCTTTACCGGAATGATAAAATATTTTTAGGGCTGAGATTTGATGAAAGATTGATTGTCTTTCTGCGCATTTTTGGTACTTCCATTTTTATTCCATTAGTTACAGTATTGCTGCTTAAAGCTTTGGGTTTTATTCAAACCATACAACTTAAAACACAAAAAGAACGCATAATTCCGTATGTAGCATGTATTACTTTTTTCTTTTGGAGTTTTTATGTATCTAAACAATTAAATGATCCGTTAGAGTTTACTGCTTTTCTGTTATCGTTATTCATTTCTTCAATTGCAGCTTTACTGATTAATAATTATTTTAAGGTAAGCATGCATGCTATCGGAGCCGGTGGATTAACAGCTTTTTTTATTTTATTGTTATTTGCTGATAAGCTCAATGATATGATTTCATTTGTTGCAGCTATTGTAATTGCAGGTATTATATGCAGCAGCAGATTAATTTCAGGCAATCATTCTCCGTTTGAAATTTACTTTGGATTTATTGCAGGCTTTATTCTGCAGTTAATTGCATGGGTAATTATAGTGTAAAAAGGCCAAACAAAATTTACGATTTCAGCAATTCCGATTGATCCAGGTAGTTCTTACTTGGATGATAAATAAATAACACACTTCCCTTTTTTACTGTATTAATAATGCTTTTGCTTTGTTTCAGTGGTACAGCAGGACAACCAAAACTGCGGCCTATAGTACCATTGCTTGCTATTTGCTCTGAAACATAATCAGAGCCGTGTATTACAATTGCTCTTTCAAAAGCGTTATCATTAATTCCTTTTTCTAATCCTTCCAGTTTAAGCGAATAACCGTTATCGCCAAAATAGGGGTCAAGTGTAAGATAAAAGCCAAGACTGCTTTTGTACGATGATGGTTTATTTGAAAATTGTGTAGCATAATTTGAACCACTGTTTCTCCCATGGGCTACTAATGTATGAAACAGTAATTTTCCTTCAAGCAAATTAATAACGTATAAACGCTTTTCATTTGATGCTTTTGAAAAATCAGCAATGGTTATAATTTCCGGACGGCCCACCATTCCACTTTCAATTAATTTATTATAGCCTGTGTATGCCAATTCAAATGCCTGCTCATTTAAACCTGCTGCTACCAGCTGAATACTGTTATAAATACTATCAGCTCTTTCAATAATAATTTCAGCTTTGCTTTTTTCAACTGGCTTTGAAGTGTTTAGAATTGATTTATTACTATAATCTGGTCCGCTACCTGCAATAAGAATGGGAACCTGCAAAAAGATAAATGCTGCTATTGAGAGATATACAAAATTAGCTTTGAATATTTTCATAGATTGGAATTTAGTTGAATGAATGAATTTTAAAAATAGGTTTCTTTTTGTTTTTTTTATATACATATACCCTTTCGTTTTAACGATTAATAGTAAAAGCAGTGAGTCTGTAGGGGTATTTGTTTAATTAGAAGTTGGTAATGTAAAGCTAACCCAATCAGTTTAATAGTTTTGTTAAATGATAAGTTTAAAACTGATCTATATATGCTTGCAAAAGCCTATTAAATTCGTAAAAAAAGAAAAGAGATTGATTATCAATATGAATTTATATTGGT
>DAIOWB010000074.1:0-10316 GCA_036758725.1 Lacibacter sp. | reverse complement strand
CCTAAATAGATAGTGCCCCACCCTTTTTCAGCAAATACACTATCCCAATCTGAATAGATTTTTTTAAAATCTACAAGGTTCCAATTGGGATTCATCTTTTTAAAATATCCGGGAACATATCCTAAACTCACCCCATCAAAATGATAAGACATATCCAACTCTTTTCTTTCAGGATCAACCAATAACATGGCTGTTGATTTTGTAGTACCTGCACCTTCTGCCAGGGTCATTACATCATATTTACTTAATACTTGTTCATTCATTTCTCTTAAATACTGATGTAAACCCGGGCCGCTTGCCATATACACATCCCAACGTCCTTCATATTTTTTATCTAACTCTTTTTGTGTAATTACTGGAAATGTTGTGTCTTTTGCAATAAAGGGAATTACATCCATTCTAAAACCATCCACACCTTTTTTAAACCACCGGTTCATCATAGCAAATATTTCCGAACGCACTTTGGGATTTTCCCAATTCAGATCTGGTTGTTTATAACTAAAATAATGTAAATAATAACTATTGGTTAGCGAATCAAAACGCCATCCACTGCCATCTACTTCAAATGAACCCGGACGAAAAGGTGGTTTCCCTTTTTCAGCCGGCCACCAATGGAAATAATTTCGGTATGGATTTGTTCTTGAACTTCTGGCCTGTTTAAACCATTCATGTTCATCACTGCAATGATTTACCACTAAATCCATTACCAGTTTTAAACCACGTTTATGCATTTCAGCAAGCATTACATTAAAATCATCCATTGTTCCAAACTCTTTCATAATATCATCATAGTTGCTGATGTCGTATCCATTATCAGCATTTGGACTAGAGTATATCGGATTAAGCCAGATAATATCAATACCTAAACTTTTTACATAATCCAGCTTGCCGGTAAGCCCTTTTAAATCTCCTACCCCATCACCGTTACTGTCCATAAAACTGCGTGGATATATTTGATAAACCACTGCTTCTTTCCACCATTTTTCCTGCTTACTATTTTTAGTATTTTGATCAGTTTGATTGGTAGAATTATTACACGAAATCATGAGTACTGTTATTAAAATGGCAACTGTAAATATTTGCTTAAACATAAAATATATTAAGAATTTAAAGTTATAGCTTTCATTGATATTTTTATTTATGAATGACATAGAAAATCAAATTGTCTGATTATAACAGATACTACGGGCAGTAAACATCAGATCGAAAATTTATCTCTAAATTATTATATTCGATCAACAATTTCTGCTTATGACCAATTCTACCCAACGTTTTCTTGCACTGGATGTTTTACGTGGCATGACTGTTTGCTTTATGATTATAGTAAATACCCCCGGAAATGGTGCAACTACATATTGGCCCTTATTGCATGCTAATTGGCATGGGTTTACACCTACTGATCTTGTATTTCCAACTTTCATGTTTGTTGTAGGCAATGCATTAAGCTTTGTTGAAAATAAATGGGCAGGCCTTTCCAATACACAAGTATTTTGGATTGTGTTTAGAAGATCAGCCATTATTTTTTTACTTGGTTTTCTAATGTATTGGTTTCCTTTTGTACATTGGAATGAACAGGGTAATCTTGAACTGAATCCTTTTTCTCATACAAGAATTATGGGTGTATTGCAACGCATTGCATTAGGTTATTTTTTTGCAGCGCTCATGATTCGTTTTCTCAAAACCAAGTATGTTTATATACTGGCGGCTCTTTTTCTTGTTACTTATTGGATTATTCTCTTACTCTTTGGTGATGGCAATGATCCTTTTAATATGATAACAAATGCTGGAACAAAACTGGATTTATTTCTGCTGGGTGAAAATCATTTATACCATGGTGAAGGTGTTGCTTTTGACCCTGAAGGTATACTAAGTACATTACCTGCCATTGCCAATGTTATTTTTGGATATGCAGTTGGTAAATGGATACAGCTTAAAGGAAAAACCTGGGAAGGATTAAAGAAATTATTATTTGCCGGAGTTGTTTTTATTTCTGTCGCATTAATATGGCATCTTGTTTTCCCAATCAATAAAAAATTATGGTCAGGTAGTTTTGTACTCTTAACTGTGGGAATTGATTGCATTTTACTGGCTATTCTTACGTACATCACTGATTTTATTAAACAAACAAAATGGACATACTTTTTTGAAGTTTTTGGCAAAAATCCGTTATTTATTTATCTCTTGTCAGAATTAGGTGCAACGCTACTATACTTTTTCAGAGTGGGTGAACAAAAAGAATCACTTTTTAGATGGCTGTACATAAACCTGTTTCAACCTGCAGGCGATTATTTCGGGTCGTTTCTGTTTGCCATTTCTTTTATGTTATTATGTTGGTTGGTTGGTTTATTCCTTGATAAAAGAAAAATCTATATAAAGGTTTAATTGAATTTTTAATTTTTTACAACCAATCTTACCAAACCAGTTGTTCACTATACAAATTTGATTACACTTGTATCAGAATGTTTAAAAATCAGAATAATCAACCGGTCGCAGAAATGTAATATCAATATGTGAAACATTATTTTGATATTCCGGCATAGCTGATAGTTTTTTCCATAAAGGATGTTCCCCAAAGTTTTTCCAGTGTTCTTGCCTGTCGGCCATATTTTCAAAACTGGTCATGTACATCAAATTGGGCATTTTACTCCCGGCAATTACTTCACTGTAGAATATTGCGTTAAAATTCAATTTCGTAAATAATCCAATTTCATCACCTTCATTAAACATATGAACTTTATTTCTGAATATTTTTTCTGTTGCACTTTCATAACTGCGTAATTCATATACTCTTTCATTTTTAGCGGCTTTTAAAGCAGGCAACTGCATTTTAGGGGCCAAAGAAAAAGCCCGAAGCAAAATGCACTCAATATGTTTATAAGGAGGATTTTTATAACTGGCATTAATATATTCTGAACCTGAAGATTGATAATTTTTATCTGCAGATAATTTTTCCTGGATTTGATTCAAAAATTCAAGTGACTTTACCGGAATCAAAATAAAAACAGACTTTGAAACAGAAGTATCGTTAGCCAGGTTTTTAAACACACCCACTTTAGCAACACCCATTCTGTGTAATGCAGGTAATAAAGCCTGTTGAAAATAATGGTTGAGTACCTTTTCCTGATCAACAGAATAATAATGATAGATGGTAAGCTGATAAAATTCTCTGGCCTGTTTACCGTTTTGTGCCCATGCTGAATTACCAACTAAAATAATACCTAGAAAGAACTGAATAATAATTAACCTTCTTTTGTTCATAACTGTGTTATTTGATTATATATATTTTAAAAGTACCATATTTTCTAGTCATCTTTTAATCCAAAATGTGTGAATCTTGTAACTTATTCAAATGATCATGTAACATTTCTCCCTATGGTATACCTCATCTTTACTAAACATTAACAAAGCTCTTTGTGATTATTAAAATTCTGCAAAGAGTACGATTTATCAAATTTTAAATAAAATAAAATGACTCTCAAGAAATTTTTACATGTTGCTTCATTTGTAATGATTGCAGCATTAGTGCTTCCTGTTACCGCTTCAAGCGAAGTATCGGTTTCAAGCAAACCAGGTTCAGAAAAAGCAGTTGATCCAAAAGTTGCTGTTCTTATGCAGCGTTTAAATGAGATTAAAACGATGGATAGAACTGAAATGACAAGTTTAGAAAGAAAAAATCTCCGTAAAGAAGTAAAAGAAATTAAAAGTGAAATGAAGGCTATTAGCGGCGGAGTTTATCTTTCAGTTGGAGCTATCATCATTGTTATTTTATTATTGATCTTACTTTTATAAGAATCCTGATTAATAATAAACTTTAGTTTAAACTAATAAAGAAAAGCCGTTGCATAACCTTTTACTGATATTTATTGTGTATTGTGTACATAGTTTACTGTAAATACCTATCAATGAAAAGATCAGAAGATCAAAAACCTTCTGAAAACTGTTGGAGCAATTAATGTAAATAATCAGTTTTTAAAAGCGCTTGTGCTATACAAATTTTAAGATTTTTTTATCAACAATAATTATTTTCAACAACCACGTATTTATATATAAAAAGCCGTAATTCTGCTATCAAGAATGTTTATAAACATTTTAAACATGCCTTTCAATTAAAACTGGTTAATTAATTCACTACTTAACCCTGATGAGTAGTATGTGTAATGGTTTTAAAGTTTATTGAATTGCATAAAATCTGTTTTCTTCTTTGATAGCAAAAAATGCGGCTTTTTTATATTTATTTTTTTTAGATAAATATAAAACTACTTGTTATATTATTCAGGAGCTAACTATCTTCTCCTCATTAGGAAGTAATTGATCCAATTTAAGATCATCAACATCCATATCACTTTCCAGCTTTCTAATAACCGCATCGCTGAACTGACCTTCTTTATGTAATACTAACAATAAAGCCCGCTGAAACTTATTAATCTCTAATTGTAAATTCAGTAAAGGATTTGGTGAGTTTGTTTCTGCAACAACATCATTTAGTTTTGCCTTTTTATGACGTTTGATTTCTTTTGTATGATCTTGTATTAAAAGTTCATACTTCTTTTTTAATTGTTGCTGAAATTGCCGGCTGATTGGTAAAGGAAAATCATGTTCTATAAAATGAACAGTACTGTTTGCAAGGTACAATTGCAGTTTAAACTCTTCCACATTTGTATTATCATCTGGCTTTATATTTAACCAGCGTATTAAATAAGGAAGTGAAAGCCCTTGCACTACCAGCGTTACAAAAATTACCACAAATGAAAGAAATATAATTGAATAACGCTTGGGAAAGGCTGATCCATCCTGTAATACAAATGGTAATGCTAAAGCTGCAGCTAACGAAATTACTCCTCTGGTGCCTGTCCATGCTACTACCAATACATTTTTCCATGTTTCATCTGTGTTTACATATTCAGATTTTTTATCAGCACTACTTATCAACCTATAAAAATATTTTTGCCAATATGCTCCTGCAAAAACCCATACAATACGTACCACAATTGTTACAAGACTAATTACTAATCCATATCCCAGAATAAGTAGAACCGGAAAATGACCAAGGTCATTTATTATTAATGGTAATTGAAGGCCGATAAGAATAAATACAAAACCATGTAACAAAAAGATTACAGTATCCCAAACTACTCTTGTATTCATTCTTGTTTGATAAGAAAATACTTCAGGCGCTCTCCAGGAAATAACTAAACCCGTACTTACCACTGCTAAAACACCAGACATATGAAAATGCTCAGCAATAAGAAAAGATATATACGGAGATAATAATGTTAGACTTGTTTCAACTATCGGATTGTTTTCAATTTTCTTATGAGCAAATACAAACAAATATCCAATCACCATACCTATAATAATTCCAACAGATGCAACTATAAGAAACTGAAGGCCCGCCTGCCAGAAAATAAATGTACCTGTTGTAACAGCTGTAACCGCATACCTGTATGCTATTAAAGCAGATGCATCATTCACTAAACTTTCCCCTTCAATTATTGTTACTACTTTTTTATTTAACCCTAATCCTTTTATTATGCCCGATGCAGCTATTGCATCAGGCGGAGAAACAATGGCACCTAATACAAATGCAAGGGGCCAGCTAAAACCAGGTATTAGTAAATGAGCTGTAAATGCAACAGCAACAGTTGTAAAAAAAACCAAGGATATTGCTAATGCTGATATAGGCCTGATTGATGACTTAAATTCATGCCACGATGTTCTTGATGCTGCATCATATAATAATGGAGGAAGAATAATTACAAAAACAATTTCCGGGTCTAATGCCATTGCTGGTAATCCTGGCAAAAAACCAATAATTAACCCGGCAAATACCAACAAAATGGGATAAGGCAGTTTACGCTTATTAGCAATGGCTGTTAAACTAATGAGAATGGCCATGATAATTACTACAAACTTAAATTCCTGCATGTGTATTTATTTTATGGTAACATTCATTAAAATACATTCTTTGCAACTTACAATAACAAGATCAAAAACCAAACATAAATAATTAATTAGATCAAACAAAAATGGCCAACATAATGTTGGCCATATCTGTTTAAAAATATGATTTAGTTTTTGTGCTTGAACTGATAAAATACGCCAAGTTGAAACCCTCTGTTATAAGATTTTACAGAATTGTTTTCATTAATATTACTTAAGCCAAAATTATATCTTGCATCCACTCCAAAACCTGAAGGCATAAAAATATAACCAACTCCAACTCCTAATGCAAAATCAACCGTTTTTAAATTATCTTTAAAATCAACTTCGTTGCTATTTGTTTTTGCTTTTGCACTCATCAGAAAACCAACCTGTGGGCCTGCTTCCAGTCTGAATCCATTGTCAAACATATACTGAAACATAACAGGTACGTTAATATAATTCATATTAAGTTTTGTTTCTGTTCCATTAGAAGTAAATTTTGCTCCCTGCTGTGAAAAAAGCAACTCTGGTTGTATAGCAAACTGCTTTGTTATGTGAATATGACCTAATAAACCAAGATGTAATCCTGCTTTTGTATCATACTTTGCTCCGTTGTCATTTTTAATGTTATAGAGATTCAGTCCTCCCTTTACTCCGAGATTAACATGTTGTGCGTTAACTGAATTTGTAAATAAAATTGCTGCCAATGCCATGCTTAAATAAATTTTCATCTTGTTTGTTTTAGTAATTAAATTTTTATAACCTATTTGTTTTTTAATTTTTTTTTATTTTTCCATACCTTCTGTTCAAAATGCTAACTGATAAGTTTGTTGTTATCCTTTTTGAAATAAAGAAACATCGTAAATATAATTTGTAACTATTTGTACATATCAGCTTAAAGTTCACTTGTAATGTTAGAAAAAAGCCCCCTTCTAGAAAAAAGAGGGCTTTAACCAAAACCAACTTCTATATGAGAAAGATATAATGTACAATTGTTGTAATGCAAAGATTGCTTTATTCCCGGCTAAAATGTTACACTTTTCATGAAATAAATTACATTATTCACACTTTTTTTAAATCATTTTTTACTTTACTGTTCCTGACTTAAAATGTATAAATTAATAATCAGATCACAGTTTTATGCAATCTTATTGTTTCTTAATAACTACATCAACTTTTTTTGTAACCACTTTTACACCGTTTTTATCTAATTGAATGGTGGTAGCTTTAACAGGTTCTTCCTTAATAACAATCACAGCCGGCGCAGGAGGAACAACAATTACTTCTTTTTTTACAGCCGTTGTTTTTTCTGTACATGAAATAACAGTTAACATAACAATAAATGATAAAAGACTCATTAATTTTTTCATAATTATTTTTTTTAATTGTATGATGCTGCTTTTTTTATTTAGCACTTATGTCAGTGCAAAGCAGCAAACCATATATGTCAATTATTGTACCCTTATTGCATTTAAACAAACTTGTACAGTATTTCGCCATATTGGCGTGAACTCAAAAAAAACGAACTAACTGGTATTTATCATTTATTATTAGTTAATCATATCCTAAGCAAAAGCGTGAATGATGTAACTAATTGTGTCAATTGTGTAACATCATTATATTGAAAGAACCCCATCTTTACTTATAACAAATTAAAAAACTTAATTATGCCATTACTTAATATCGTTATTGTTCTTATTGTTGTAGGTGTTCTTCTCTGGCTTGTTAACTCTTATATCCCAATGGATGGAAAAATCAAGCGAATCCTCAATATTGTTGTTGTAATTGTTGTAGTAATCTGGTTACTGAATGTATTTGGTTTATTCAGTTCTATGAGAGGCATGCGTATATAAACCTTCTTACTTTTAAAATTACTTTAAACAAATACATGAATATCAAAAGAATTTTTGGTGCCTTACTTACAGTCCTGGGTATTGCTGGACTTATTTATACCGCAGTAATTTTTGTAAACACATCAGGAAAAACAAGTGATGTAAAAGCATTAATCATTTATGGAGTGCTTGGTCTTTTATTTTTCATTGCAGGTATCAGCCTTGTGAGAACCACAAAGGATGAATCCTGATGTATGAATCTTATAACTTATAATCAGAGTTGTATAACAATTATAATTACAGTTATCACAATCTTTACATCCTAATTAACAGCATCATTTTAAAACTTACATTTTATTTTTATGAAATTTCAAAATTTAATCGGTGTCATTGCATTCGTTTTTTTAGTGCATACTACTTTACCAGTTATGGCACAAGTTCAATCTACATCAAATTCAAAATATAGTATAAAGAATGATGTAGATGGTGATGGTGTTAAAAATAAAAGAGATAAATGTCCATCTACACCTCCCGGAGTTGTAGTTGATGGTAATGGCTGCCCATTAGACAGAGATAAAGATGGTGTAGCAGATTATTTAGACAAATGTCCTTCTATTCCAGGTGCTGCTAATATGAATGGTTGCCAGGATAAAGATAAAGATGCTGTAAGTGATTTTGATGATGCTTGTCCGGACGTTCCTGGTCTTTCAAGATTTAAAGGTTGCCCGGATAGCGATGGAGATGGAATTGAAGATTCTAAAGATAAATGTCCGAACGCAAAAGGACTGGATATGTTTCGTGGCTGTCCTGATACAGATGCAGACGGTGTAGAAGATGCTATTGATAAATGCCCCAATACAAACAAAGGTGTAAAAGTAGATGCATATGGATGTTCAGCAGATACTGATAGAGATGGCATTATTGATTCAGAAGATAAATGTCCTGATACTAAAGCAGGAATAAAAGTTGATTTTAAAGGATGCCCTCTTGATTCAGATGGTGATGGAGTTTTAGACAGCAATGATAAATGTCCTACACAAATGGGTGACGCTTCAAACAATGGTTGTCCGGTTATTAAAAAAGAAATTCCAAAACGTTTAAATTTTGCAACACGTCGTATTGCTTTTGAATCAGGTAATGCATTGGTAAAAGTATCATCTTATCAAATGTTAGATGAAGTTGTAAATATCCTTAAAGAATACCCTGATTATAATTTACGTATTGGCGGACATACAGACGCCATTGAGAAAAACCCAACAGTACTTTCAGAAAGCCGTGTAGATGCTGTAAAATCATACTTATTAAGCAAAGGCGTTTCTGAAAGCAGGATTGTTTATACCGGTTATGGCAAAACGAGGCCCATCACATCTAATGCAAATTCAACTTCCAGGGCACAAAACAGACGTGTTGAACTGGAAATATATTTAAGATAAGTAGTAGTTTAATTTATATCAGCGCACCACATAACTAATGTTTTCATATTTTTTATGTTGTAAGGATGCACCAATCAATATATCCTTCAAGAAAAGAAAAACCATTTATTTTTCTTTTAAACAAAAAAAACATGAAAGCTTTTTTACGTCCCTTTCTTTTTATTGCCGTGCTTGCATTCGGCTTTACAAAATCAAATGCACAATGTGTAGTTTCAGAAATTGTTATTCAAAAAATTCAGGTTATAAGTTCCACATCAACTTCCTGTGGAGTAAAATTTGATATAAGTTTTAATATTGAAAACAATAACGGGAACAAATTTATTTATATACATGCATGGTTACAAAATGATTATCCCAATTATTTTAAATGCAGTAATGGCCAAACAACTTTAAACGGATCTATAAAAGCACCTGAAGCAGCCGACCTGGGAAACACCATTTTCAATTTAGGATTAAATAATGAGGGTGATATACCAACCATCCTCACAACATATGAACCTGATGCATCAGTACAAATGAATACAGTTGACTCAGTTAGAAAAGTTGTGTTGGCAGATGGGACATCACAAATTATTCTTTATGGAGTGGTAGTAACAGCACCAGTGCCATGTACTACATCAAGCATAGTTGTTGCTGATCTTTGGTCAACACAAACACCCAAATCACAACGTGTGCAGTGTGTTAGTTGCGGAATACGTTATTCTGCTGGGTTCTTTACAATAGCAGGTAATATTAATTGTAATAGAACTATAACAGGTGTAATCACTAATGTTACAAATGTTGCCATTTCAGGTTATTACAATTTGTATGTAGATGTTAACAGAAACGGATACTTTGATCCAAGAACAGATACAATTATACAAAGCAGTACCGCCTTTTTCATAGACGCAAAAGGAACTACAACAGTAAATGGTTATTTGCCAGCACAAAATATCAATCAAAATGTATTTGTTGTAATTACTCAAACTTCAGGCATTGGAATTGATGCATCAAGAGTTTTCATCTTTATTGCACCACAATGCGGTCCATTACCCGTTTCGTTTAAATCCTTTACCGCTATCAGAAACAACCATTCTAATGTGCAACTGAAATGGGAAACAGCAACTGAATTAAATAACAGTGGTTTTAA
>DAIOWB010000073.1:1316-10388 GCA_036758725.1 Lacibacter sp. | reverse complement strand
TTATGATGTTGGATAGTGGAGCCCGTGGTAGTAAGCAACAGGTAAAACAGCTTGCCGGAATCAGAGGTTTGATGGCAAAGCCAAGAAAATCGGGTTCAACAGGAAGTGAGATTATTGAAAATCCTGTATTGAGTAATTTTAAAGATGGATTAAGTGTATTGGATTATTTTATCTCTACACACGGTGCCCGTAAAGGTTTGGCTGATACGGCCCTGAAAACAGCTGATGCCGGTTACTTAACCCGTCGTTTGGTTGATGTTGCTCAAGACGTAGTTATTAATGATGAAGATTGTGGCACATTGCGTGGTATTGCTACAAGTGCATTGAAAGATAATGAAGATATCATTGAACCATTGAGCGATCGTATTGAAGGACGTACTTCATTACATAATGTATATGATCCAGTAACAGAAGAGCTCATCATTAAAGAGGGTGAAGAAATATCAGCAGCAGTTGCAAAACGAATTGAAGACAGTGGTATTGAAACCATTGAAATACGTTCTGTATTAACCTGTGAAATTAAAAGAGGAGTTTGTGTAAAATGTTATGGAAAGAACCTGGCAACAGGTACCCTTACACAAAAAGGAGATGCAGTAGGAATTATCGCTGCACAGTCAATTGGTGAACCGGGTACACAGTTAACACTTCGTACGTTCCACGTAGGTGGTGTTGCAGGATCTGCATCAGTTGAATCTTCACTCTACTCAAAATTTGATGGAGTTGTTCAGTTCGACGGATTACGTACTGTAACTACTGTTAACAAAGAGGGAAATAAAGTTCAGGTAGTTATTGGCCGTACAGGTGAAGCAAGAATTATGGATGTTAAAAATGATCGGTTATTGATTACCAACAACATTCCATATGGTGCAACATTAAATGTAAAAGAAGGACAGCAAATTAAAAAAGGTGATGCCATTTGTACATGGGATCCGTTTAATAATGTGGTGATTTCTGAAATCAATGGTAAGATTAAGTTTGATAATGTAATTGAAGGTGTTACATACCGTGATGAGGCTGATGAGCAAACAGGCCACCGTGAAAAAGTGGTTATTGAAACAAAAGATAAAACAAAGATTCCATCTTTATTAGTTGAAGGAAGTAAAGATGTAAAAACTTATAACCTTCCTATCGGATCACATATTGTAATTGAAGAAGGTGAAGAAGTTGCTGCCGGTCATGTATTAGTTAAAATTCCACGTGTACTTGGTAAACTTCGTGATATTACCGGTGGTCTTCCTCGTGTAACTGAATTGTTTGAAGCAAGAAATCCAGGTAACCCGGCTATTGTTTCTGAAATTGATGGTGTAGTTACTTTTGGCAGCATTAAGCGTGGTAACAGAGAAATCATTGTTACAAGTAAAGATGATGTTGTTAAGAAATATCTTGTACCACTTACCCGTCAGATTCTTGCACAGGAAGGTGACTTTGTAAAAGCAGGTATTCCTCTTAGTGATGGTCAGATTGCGCCGGTAAATATCTTAACCATTAAAGGTCCATTTGCTGTTCAGGAATATGTAGTGAATGAAATTCAGGAAGTATATCGTTTACAAGGTGTAAGAATTAATGATAAGCACATTGAGGTGATTGTTAGACAAATGATGAAGAAGGTTGAAATCATTGATGCCGGTGATACAAAGTTTCTTGAAGAAGATCTTGTGAATCGTTTTGAATTTAATGAAGAGAACGACAGAATCTTTGATAAGAAAGTAGTTACTGATCCGGGAGACAGCAACAAGTTCCGACCAGGACAAATTGTTACTGTTCGTGAATACCGTGAAGAGAACAGTCTGTTACGCCGTGCAGATAAGAAGCTTGTTGAAGTTAGAGACGCTCATTCTGCAACTGCTCAACCGGTGTTGCTTGGTATTACCAAGGCTTCATTGGGTGTTCAAAGCTGGATATCAGCAGCCTCCTTCCAGGAAACAACGAAAGTGTTGAGTACTGCAGCCATTGAAGGCAAAACTGATTACCTGTTAGGATTGAAAGAGAATGTAATTACAGGGCATGCAATACCTGCAGGTACTGGTTTACGTGAATTTGAAAACATGGTAGTTGGAAGCAAAGAAGAATATGAATTATTGGTTACTTCAAAGGAAGCTATGAGCTTTGATGAAGAAGAATAAATCAAGTATTATATTTTTAAAAAGACTGTCAGCAATGACAGTCTTTTTTTTTTCAGTGTTAATGCAATCTTAAATTTCATTTCAATTTTATTCTATCAGTAAGAATCGTTTACTTTGCCCACCTGATTATGAAACAATTTCAATCGATACTTTTAATACTTCTTTCAATAGCAGTAGCTGTACTTTTTTTTCTCCAGTTTTCAGGAAAAAAAGGAACACAATCATCAACAAAACATAATTCAAAAGATAGCAATGTTTTAGTAACTCAGCAGTTAAGAGTTGCTTACATAGACCTGGATACTATTAAAGAATATTATACCTATTTCAAATTAAAGAATGATGAAATAGAAAATGAAAAGCAGAAAATTGAGAGTGAAGTGCAAAGTGGTTTAGGTAAACTTGAAAAAGATCGTATTAATTTTTTAAAAAGGGGTGAAGCTATTACTCAGATTGAAGCAGAGAAATTTCAACAGGAATATCAAAACAGATATCAGCAAATAGGTGTTAAAAGAGAAAACCTGTTAAACCAACATCTTAACAACCAGGCTAAGGCATTAGATGATATTCAGAAAAGAATCAACGATTATTTAAACGACTATAATAAAACCGCTAAGTACAATTTTATATTTTCTACAGGTGAAGGCAATCTTACTTTGTATTATAAAGATTCTGCTTTCAATATCACAAAAGACGTGGTAAAAGGGCTTAACTCTGCCTACGAATTATCTAAGAAGAAATAAGGTTACAATTAAATTCTTATCTTTCATTTCATATTCTGAAATGAAAATTTACATATGACTTCACAAACTGAATTTAAACCATCATTAAGTTTATTTGATGCTACTATGATTGTTGCAGGCTCAATGATTGGTTCTGGTATTTTTATTGTTAGTGCAGATATTACAAGAAATGTTGGAAGTGCAGGCTGGCTGTTGCTTGTATGGCTTTTAACCGGGTTTATGACAGTTACAGCTGCAGTGAGTTATGGTGAATTAAGTGGCATGTATCCAAAAGCAGGTGGCCAATATGTTTATTTAAAAGAAGCTTATAATCCGTTATTTGGTTTTTTATATGGCTGGAGTTTTTTTACTGTTATTCAAACTGCAACAATAGCAGCAGTTGGTGTAGCTTTTTCAAAATTTGCCGGATATTTTTTACCGGCATTAGATATTAAAGATGAAAATATCCTTTTTCAATTGGGCGTATTTAAACTTTATCCTGCTCAAATCATTTCCATACTTGTAATTATACTGCTTACTTATATTAACACAAGAGGAATACAAGGAGGCAAACGTATTCAATCAATATTTACAGTAACAAAACTTCTTTCGCTATTTGGGCTGATTGTTTTTGGTTTGTTATTAGCTGCAAAAGCAGATGTGTGGAATGCTAATTGGACAAACGCATGGGATATGAAACAACTTTCTGCCGGAGGAGTGATTACAGGAGTTTTTGGTACCGCTATTTTAGGTGCAATTGCAGCGTCAATGGTTGGTTCTATTTTCAGCAGTGATGCATGGAATAATGTAACGTTTATTGCAGGAGAAATAAAAAATCCAAAACGAAACATAGGTTTGAGTTTGTTTTTGGGAACATTAATCGTTACACTAATTTATATAGCAGCCAATATCATGTATATAAGTGTTTTGCCATTAAATGAGATAGCATTTGCAAAGCAAGACAGGGTAGCAGTTACAGCAGCAAACGAAATATTCGGAAATATTGGTACTTATGTTATTGCGGTGATGATCATGATTTCAACATTTGGTTGTATTAATGGGCTTGTTCTCTCAGGCGCCAGGGTTTATTATACAATGGCACAAGATGGTTTGTTTTTTAAACAGGCATCAAAACTTAACGAAAATGCTGTACCGCAATGGGCGCTTTGGGCACAATGTATCTGGGCTTCATTGCTCTGTTTAAGCGGACAATACGGTGATTTACTTGACATGATTTCGTTTGTTGTTGTAATATTCTATGTACTAACCATTGCAGGTATTATAATTCTAAGAAAAAAGAAACCAGATGCAGAAAGGCCCTATAGGGCATTTGGATATCCAATTCTCCCTGTTATTTATATACTACTTGGATTAACTTTTTGTTTCTTTCTAATCATCATGAAGCCTGTTTATGCAGGAGCAGGTTTCGGAATAGTTTTACTCGGTATTCCTGTTTATTATTTTGCAGTTACATCTCAAAAGAAAACTGTTTAATTTATGGATGCAGTAAATTTTGATGAATTATTTGATCATCTATCAAAGTTGAAAGTAGGGGTTATAGGTGATGTAATGCTCGATACCTATATGTGGGGACATGTAGAACGCATATCACCTGAAGCGCCTGTTCCAGTTGTAACACTTGATCAAAAAGAATTCAGAATTGGTGGCGCCGGAAATGTGGCATTAAATATCCAATCATTAGGCGCCAGTGCAAGTATAATTTCTGTTTTAGGTAATGATGAGGATGGTAAACAGTTAACAAATTTGTTAACTGAAAAAGGAATTAAAACCGATTTTTTATTAACGAGTACAAAGCGGATTACGACAAATAAAATAAGAATAATCAGCCGTAATCAGCAAATGATGCGTTTAGATACAGAAACCACTGCCGATCTTGGATATGAAGATGAAAACAGATTGATCCTGGCGGTTCAGAATTATATTTCACAGGAAAAACCCGATATAATCATCTTTGAAGATTATAATAAAGGTGTATTAACAGAGCTTGTTATTGAGAAAATAATTTCCCTTTGTAAACATCATAAAATATTAACCGCTGTTGATCCAAAAAGAAAAAACTTCTTTGCATATAACCAGGCTGATATTTTTAAGCCAAATCTTAAAGAAGTAAAAGAAGGTTTGAATTTATTATTTGCAGATGTTGATTTGGCATCTCTGCAGTCTATACATGATGATTTAAAAGAAAAACTTCATCATCAGATTTCGTTTATTACATTATCAGAGAAAGGTGTTTTTTTTCAGGATGAAAACCAATCTGGAATTGTACCATCACACTTCCGAAATATTACTGATGTGAGTGGAGCTGGAGATACAGTTATTGCTACAGGCGCATTGATTTATAAAGTTACAGGCAATGCTCAATTAATGGCTGAGGTTGCAAATATTGCAGGTGGCCTTGTGTGTGAAGAAGTAGGTACGGTAGCTATTAACAGGGAAAAATTAATGAAAGAATGTAAATTATTATTGAAATAAAAGTTATGTCCATTTTTTCTTTAGCTATACATGGGGGTGCAGGAACAATTACAAAAAATCAACTTACACCGGAATTAGAAAAAAAATATTTGAATGCTTTAGATGAAGCACTAGAAGAAGGCTATTCTATACTTGAAAAAAACGGATCTGCAATAGATGCAGTTGCTGCATCAGTAGTAGCACTTGAAAATAATATTCTTTTTAATGCAGGTAAGGGTTCTGTTTTTACAAAAAACGGGAAACATGAAATGGATGCTTCATTAATGGATGGAAGTACGTTGGCGGCAGGAGCAGTTGCGGGTGTTTATAATATAAAAAATCCTATACTGTTAGCTAAAGAAGTAATGGATAAAACAGACCATGTATTATTAAGCGGAGAAGGCGCTATGGAATTTGCAAAACAAGCAGGAATTACTTTTGAACCGGATAACTATTTCTTTTCACAATTCCGGTATGATCAATGGATAGCTGTAAAAAATTCTGACACGGTACAACTTGATCATAATATTCAAATAGAAAAAAAATTCGGAACAGTAGGTGCAGTAGCATGTGATATTCATGGAAACATTGCTGCAGCAACCAGTACAGGGGGAATGACTAATAAACAATTTGGCAGAGTGGGGGACACTCCGTTAATAGGATGCGGAACCTATGCAAATAATAAAACATGTGCAATTTCCTGTACAGGACATGGTGAATTATTTATGAAAGCTGTAGCAGCATTTGATGTAAGCTGCCTGATGGAATATAAAGGATATCATTTACAACAGGCAATGGAGATAGTAGTTAATGATAAATTAGTAAAAATAAAAGGAGAGGGTGGAATGATTGGAACAGATGCAAGCGGAAACATTGCCATGTTGTTTAACAGCGAAGGAATGTACAGAGGAATGCAAAATTCTCTTGGTGAAAAACTAACTGCAATTTACCGTTAATGATTAAGTTTATTTTTAGAGAAAGGTATAATACGTTTTTGCTAATTTTTTCATTTTTTTAATAGTCCATTTATAATTTTCAATCTTACTCCTTTCTTATTGTTTTGTTAACTATAGTTACAATTTACTCAATACAGCTCATTTCGTTATTCTGAAAAATTTTTAAAGAAAAGTAAATAAACGATTAATCAGTTTAAAATAAATTTTCTATTTGTATCACAATCCTTGAAGAATGGGATGGAAACAATATTTTTGCAAACATAAAACGGAACGATGAGAAAATATGCAATTATTGTAGCAGGAGGATCCGGGAAAAGAATGGGTTCATTATTGCCTAAACAGTTTCTTCTAATCAAAGGAAAACCTATCCTTTATTATACAATCAATGCTTTTATTAAAGCCGATCAGGATATTGAAATCATTATTGTATTGCCTGAAGAATATCTTGAAATGGGAAAAGAAATTGTTGATGGGTATTTTGATAAACAACGGATTCAATTAACTGCAGGCGGCGAAACACGTTTTCATTCAGTACAGAACGGACTTAAATTAGTTACAGAAGAATCTATCATATTTGTACATGATGGGGTGCGTTGTTTAGTTAGTTCCGATCTTATTCGCCGTTGTTATGCCTGTGCAATTGAAAACGGAAGTGCAGTACCGGTAACAGAATGTAAGGATAGTGTGCGTATGATTACAGAATCTGGCAATGATCCGATCGATCGTGGAAAACTGAGGCTTGTTCAAACACCACAAACTTTTCATAGTAAGATTCTTTTACCTGCATTTCAAATAGATTATAAAGAACGGTTTACTGATGAAGCAAATGTGGTGGAAGCGTTTGGTTTAAAGGTTTACCTTGTTGATGGAGAACAAACAAATATCAAAATCACAAATCCAATTGATTTAATTGTTGCAGAAAAATATTTAAGTGAAGCAGAGATTTAATTTTTGCTTTTAATTAAAGGCTTTATTTCTTTAACCATTTAAGAATAGCAGGTAATTTATTCATTTGTAATGCCGGAAATTTCTCTTCTGTTGCTCCATAGCTGCTATAAAAAAATGCCAGGTTATGGATATCGCTGCCTTCAAAATCAAGAAGGGTATTTGTTGATGCATGATCAACTATAAACCGGTCAATTAAATAATGGGATGCCCCTATTGTTTTTCCATTTGGATGATTACCTACAAGAATGTAATACCAGCGATTGTGTGAAAAGAAAAATACGGCTGAAGCTAAAAGTTCATCTTTTTTTGAATAGATGCCATACGTACATACAGACTTCTTTCTTTTTACATTGTTAAATAAATCATCAAACCTTTTAATTTCTTCATCAGAAATAGGTGAAACCCTTTGCATGGTATCTTTTGCAAGGATCATGATTTGTTGCAGATCAACATCAGTTTTTACAATTAACCCTGTTGCTTCCGCTTTTTTAATATTCCTTTTGAGGTTAGAACGGTATTTATCACTTATTTCTTTGTAGGTAGCATTTAAGGATAAAACATAATTACGTCGTTCTGTTAAAGGGTATCCTGATATTGTAAATAAGTTTTGATGATTGAGGTAAATATCAATGTACTTGAATTTTGCAGGAATGTGTGACAAGAATAGTTCAACAAGATTTTTATCAGGAGTTGTTTTTGAAAAAGTACCCAGAGACGCACAAAAGAAAGGTTGAAACAAATAATAGACTCCATATTTTTTGTTCCATGTAACTGGCATTACAGCTTCATAATTACCAAGCACTAATGCATCCCAGTGTTCAGCCATTGCATCAAGATACCAGCTATATGCATAAATCAGGCCGTTGGATGATTTTTCAATACACTCATCCCATTGAATCTTATTAATATCTTTCTGCTGTATATAACGCAAATCATTCATCAGAAGGGGAATCGTCTGTCAATCTTTTTTAAACTAAAGTTTTGTATATCGATACTAAAGGAGATGTTTTTCTTAAATATTTTGTCTGAAATGGTTGTTTGAAAATAATCTTTATACACTTTACTATAAAATAATGGCATGTATACGTTTATTGTATTCTTTAAAAAAGAGAATTGTAAACCTGCATTAAAAAGTATTTTATTCCCTGTTGCATCGGCTTTCCACGCCTCTGCATAGGTACCAATATCAGCGTAAATCCTTAATGGAATTTTTACAGGCAGTAGTTTCAGGATATTAATCTGATCGGGGATATCAGTAACAAAGTTCATTGCCATTAACCAGTCATCTGTTTTACCAATTTTATCAGCAAGTAAATCTGTACGTACTTTAAACCCTCCATCTCTCATCATGATTTGTTGACTTGCTGCTCCTTCAAATTCACTTCTACCTATAAAATAATTGCTGTAAGTATAATCTTCATAACCTTTAGGGCCTGAAAGATTCAGGTGATAGGGATCTGTATCAAATTGTTTGCTGCTTGTATTTTCGCCGAGGTAAATAAATTTTCCTGCAAAAAACCGTACGTCTAATCCCAGGTTTTCATTGTAATTAAGATAATAATTACCGGTTAATGCAAGTCTGATAAAATCAGCAGCTTGTTCGGCCATAATTTCTGCTTTATACGGGTATAAAATTCTTGAATCAGCAATTACAAAGCGTAATTGATTCAGATATCTGTCAGTTTTATACTTAGTAATAGTAAGAAAACGATTCCCGTTAGGAAAAGTATCTGATTTGAAGCGTAGATTATCTTCATTAAAATAAAATGTTCTCCATTGAAAAAACCGTTCTCTTGAACTTCGTGGATTACTTTCTCTTAAAACAAATTTCAGAGAAGTGCTTAATTTTCTGAA
>DAIOWB010000073.1:0-1216 GCA_036758725.1 Lacibacter sp. | reverse complement strand
GGTACAAATTTCAATTTTCTTTTTGGATCTTTACTTAATGGCCCCTTTTGATTAAGTAATGAAAATGCATGACCCAAATCTTTTCCGGTTGAAGCCTCCAGTGAGTTTTTTAAATCAAGAGGATAAGGATGTTTTAATTTCCATTGATTAAAATAGGCTTGCATGGCTATATCAAATTCTGGACGGCCCAGCTTTTTTTCAAGCAATTGCATAAACTCAGCCCCTTTTGTATAGGTTGTTAAATAATAATTTGTTTCAGTCATACTATCACTGGCTGTATTTAACGGCATATCAATTTTCCAGCGTTCATAACTTTTAAGGAAAAGGTTGTCATCTATATTCAGATGAATGCTTTTTTTAGTTTTTGGTTTAGGTTGATATCGGCTTATTTCTTTATCAAACCGATTGTCGTAGTATGTGTTTATTCCTTCATCGAGCCAGGCATATTTACGTTCATTATTTGCAAGCATTCCCTGAAACCAGTTATGGCCTACTTCGTGTTCAATAATATTTTCAAGATCTTTAGCTGTTTTCATAGGAGTTATAGCTGTAATGCAGGGATACTCCATTCCACCTTTAAATCCCATTTGAGCTTCTACAACTGAAATAATATTGTACGGATATTCAGCAATGGATTTACTTCTGAACAAAACAGCATCTTTGATCATTTGTAAACTTTTGCCCCATACTTTTTCATTTTTTGAAAAGTGGTATGCATAGATATCTATAATTGTACCAGAGGGTAATTGCAGCGTATCATGTTTAAGAATAAATCGTTTATCAGCAAACCATGCAAAATCATGAATTCCGGATTGTTTATAAATTAAAGTCTTTGTATCTAGAGAAGATTTTGGAAATACTTCTTTCTTTGTTTTAATAGTTGTAGAAGATGTTTTTATTTTTATTTCTTTTTTAATTTTAGGAACTACTGTATCTGTTTTGCTAAAATCTTCATTTTGTAGTTTGCCACTTGACGCAACAACATAATTAGCAGGAACTGTAATTTTTACTTCATAGTTTCCAAAGTCATTATAAAATTCGCCCTGATCTAAATAAGGCATAGGGTGCCAACCATGTTGATCATAAACTGCCGGTTTAGGATACCACTGTGTTGCCTGATAGGCCTGACCTGCATGGCCACCTCTTGAAAAATTCTTTGGTAACTGAACATGAAAGGGTGTTGTAATTTCAACGGTTGCTCCCGGTAATAATGGTT
>DAIOWB010000072.1:8504-10452 GCA_036758725.1 Lacibacter sp. | reverse complement strand
CCTGTAATACAGATGCCGGTGAGTTAATTGGGAAAGCTGCCAGCCCTGCAAAGGTTGTGGAAACATCATCCAGATAATCTGTTGTTGTAAAACGATGAACTATTTCAAAGTTGATATTTGTTTTTTCATTCAACGCATATTTTACACCCAACCCCAGGGGAAAGGCAAATGCAACAGTTGAATATTGTTTACGGTCGGGATACAATGAAGAACCCTGGCCTTCTGTTCCCAATGGACGTAAGAAGTATTTTGTGCCATTTAAATAGGCATATGGATCAAAATTAAAAACACCGGCACCAAAAGTTAAATAAGGAGTAAAACGCTCTGTTGGGTTAACCGGGTTAAAACGAAAAAAGTTAAAATCGCCCTGCAACATCAGTTCCCATAAAAATGTATTAAAACTAAGATTACGACGCATTTGAAATTCATTCTTCTTTTCATAAATATCACTATAGCCCAGTTGTGCAAAATTGACGCCTATACGAAAAGCAACATAATCGCTTAATTGTTTTCGGAAAAAAATACCGCCGGCAGGTTTGGGACGGTTTAATCGTTTATCGGGATTTAAATCGCCAAAATAATGGGCAGCTCCTAATTGAACTCCAAACTCACCTTCATGCTTAAAACCTTCATATTGGGCTTTCAGCAATAAAGGAGCTGTAGTAAAACAACCCAATATCAGTAAACAAAATATTTTTTTCATCAGTACAATTCTCAGAAGTGTTATAACGCAAATATCTGCGTTTTCATGTGTGAAGTTGATATTTTAATCAATTCAGCCAAAATTCATTCTGTATTTTATTGAATAGTTGATTAAGGTTTTTGATTTCAGTTCCTTCTATCAAGGCCCCATGAAAGTTTATTGCGTAAGGTTTGCAGAAAGTTGTTTTCATTTAAACGAACCAGGCTGATGGTGAAATCTTCTTTCTTAACAGCCAGCTGTACATTCTTTTGTACAATTTCTTTTCTTGAATCAAGTGTACATAAAAAACTATCGGCTCTGCCTTCAATTTCAAAAGATATCACATTATTATCGGGCACTACAATGGGCCTTACATTTAAATTATGCGGAGCAACGGGTGTAATTACAAAACTTCCTGATTCGGGAAAAACAACAGGACCGTTACAACTTAATGAATAGCCAGTAGAACCGGTAGGCGTGGCAACAATTAATCCATCGGCCCAATAGGTATTTAAAAACTCGCCATTAAGATAAGTATGAATTTTTATCATGGATGATGTATCCATTTTATGAATAGCAAATTCATTGAGTCCGTAAGGAGTATCTCCAAAGAGTGGAATGTTACTGTTAAGATGAATAAGTGTTCTTTCATCTTCAACAAAAGTGTGGTTTTTAAGTGAGGCTACAACTGTTTCCATTTCTTTGCGGCCAATGCTTGCTAAAAAACCCAGCCTGCCAAAATTTACTCCAAGCAAAGGGATCTGTTTATTCTGAACAAGTGTAACGGTATCAAGCAAAGTGCCATCACCACCTAAACTTATCATACATTCAAATGAATCATCTAATTCATGAGAACTATGAAAAAGTTGTGGTTGTTTTACAAAAGAAATTTCCGGTTGAATCTGGTCATAAAAATCCCGATAAATTGAAAACGTTATATCATTTGCTTCCAGTTCTTTGAGGAGTCTTTGAATATCTTCTTTCTGATCGCTTTCAAAAACACGTCCGTATATTGCTAATTTCATCTGCTATCTTTTTATGAAACCCGGGAATGTGTTCTTCAGATTAATAAATAACTATTTCTGATTTTCCTGAGTTATTAATACTGTATAATTAAAAGTCTCTGCGTACATGTAAAAATAAACCCTTTTGGCCCAACTGGTTAAATGAATATTCAAACCGGCCTGCAAAATCATAATAAGAAAGAACATCTATTCCAAAACCATAAGTATAAAGAAACTTGTTGTTTAAAAAACTGTTTGTAAT
>DAIOWB010000072.1:0-8404 GCA_036758725.1 Lacibacter sp. | reverse complement strand
AGCATACCCAACTGTTGAAAGAGACGTTTTTTTAGTAAGCAGAAAAAACTTGCCGGCCTTGGCTGAAAATTGCCACATATTCATGGCTTTAAAACCCAGCCCCCTTTGCATAATATTGCCATTAAAAGCAAAACCACTCCAGGGATAAACTATATTATTTACATTGTAGTATTGGTAAGAATAATTAAATTCTCCAAACTGTTGCTTTGCTTTGTTTCCGGTAAAATAAGGCATATACCCTTTTAAAGAATTAGCAGCAATTAATTGTGCTATCGTATCGGGGATAGATTCATTTACATAATTGAGTTTAAGCGTATGGCGGTGTTGTGCTCCTTTGCGATAAGAAAAACCGGCCTCAACTCTGAATGTAGTTTTTACAAACTCGTTTATTTGTTTGTTTGATACAGGGAAAAACACCTGCTTATTACTATCGGTTGCAAAGGTCATTTGTCTTGATTGCTTAAAAAGAACTCCACCCAAAAATCCTTTTTCGAGTTTTTTGTCGGCATAGGGTTGCTCATAGAAAACGGAGTATTCCCTTGTATATCCATTTATAAAATTAAAACTTAACTTATCCCTGATGCCAGTAACATTATCCCAGTTGAGTTTAAGGCCATAGTTAACCCGTTCCAGGCTGGCGTTTTGTTCTACAATCCATTGATTGGGGTTGCGGTCTACTAACTTAAAAAAAGGAATGGGAAATATATACCACCGTTCTTTCAGATCAAATTCAATATCTAAACTTGTTTCATTGTATTTAATAATACGGGGTATAACTTCAAGAAACAATTGGGTATTTAATAAATTAAGCCTTGCTTCTTCAATTTTATCTGCAATGGTACTGCCTACTAATTTCGATCCTGCACCAAAAGGAATTTCACGAAAAATAATATGATCCTTTGTTTTTTTATTTCCGTTAATAACAACTGAATGAACCAGCATTAAAGAAGAATCAGAAAATTGAGAAGTAATTTTTAAAAGCTTTTCTTTAGCAGTGTCAATAGCTACAGAAGGCTGACTATATAATACAGGTGTATATAAATGAAGTAGTAAACAAATGAGAATAATATGATGAATTTTCAACTGCATAAATCATGTACACAAAATCAATCAAGGATTGGATAAAAGATTAAAAAGTTTTATTGGTAAATTTACAAAATCAGATGTTGAGATAATTCATCAGGTGGTCAAAGTTTTGCTTGAGTTCCGTTTCGGAAAGGTTTTCACCAAAGTACTGGACGATGTTGTAATTATATCGTTCAAATGAGGCCAGTATATCCTGAATATCGTTTTTATTTACTTTAATAGCTACTCTCAGTTCCCCTGTTGCAGGGTCGCTCCAGGTATTAAGATGAATAATCTTTGCATTATTAGATTCAATAATTCTTCCTATTTCAGAAATATAAAAATTATTAGGAAGCATTTGTAAAATAATAACCCCGCCGGGTACATCTGCTGCATTGTAAAACGAAGCGGCATGTAATAATTCATCATCAGTTATTACACCCAGCAATTCATTGTCTTCTTTTACTACCGGTAACAACCGGAGTTTTTGCTGCTGCATAATTTTTAATGGTACCAGAAAAAAATCAGTGGGGTAAACTTTAGGAAGATTATTTGTTTGAATATATTTTTCAATGGTTGAAAGATCATCTTCATCTTCAATATCATCTTCAAAAACCATCCCAATATATTTTTGGTCTTCAGCAACAGGCAATTCTGTTACATGATGTTCAATCATGATATCTTTTGCAAACTGAACAAGGTCTGTTTGTTTTAGAAACGGAATATGATGTGATAACAATTCAGCTGCGGTCATATATATTAATTTAAACAGGTACCGAACTATTCAACTTCTTTAAAAACCCATTGAGTATTTCATTAAATTCATTTGGTTTTTCCATCATGGGGGCGTGTCCGCATTCATCAATAAAATGCAACTCAGAATTTGGAATAAGCTTATTAAATTCTTTAGCTACAAAGGGAGGTGTTATAATATCATTATTGCCCCAAATAAGAAGTGAAGGTGTTTTAATTGCACTTAATTCTTCGCCCAGGTTATGACGGATAGCACTCTTGGCCAATGCAATAACTTTAATTGCCTTCCAGCGTTGATTCACTATATCATAAACTTCATCAACCAGTTCTTTTGTAGCTACAGAAGGATCATAAAAAGTAACTTCCGTTTTCTTTTTTATATATTCATAATCGCCTCTTTTAGGATAAGTATCACCCATTCCGTTTTCAAATAAACCGGAACTTCCCGTGAGAGTTAATGATTTTATCCTTTCAGGATGTTTCAATACATGTATTAATGCAATATGCCCACCCAAAGAATTACCTAAAAGATGAATATGATTATAATTTTTAAATTCAATAAATTTTTGAACATGCTTTTCCAATCCACCCACTGTTGTATGCAGCAAATCAAGTTCAAATAACGGAAGAATGGGAACAACAACTTTTGTATGCTTTTTAAAATATTCTATGAGGTCTAAAAAATTACTCAAAGCACCAAAAAGGCCATGCAGCAAAATCAAGGGTTCACCTTCACCTTCTTCTATGTATTTAAACTTCCCTTCTTGTTTTATTTCATAATTCATTTTATGGCAATAACATTGTTCTTTGCTAAAATAGTTTATTTGACTGAAATACTCAATTTCAGTTGCAGATTCGTTGTATTAAGCTGAAAGTTTGCCGCCAATTTTTTCAAAGAAAGTCTGTAACTCGGCAAAAACGTTTTTAAACAGAGGAATAATGGTTCCCAGGCTATCAATTACCCTTGCTCCCCATGGTTGTATATAGATATAGGTTTTTGATTCTGCTATTGTTTGTTCTGTAAACACATGTAACTGTAAGGCAAAAAATAAAAGAACACTCATTATAAGTGTATATAATACTGCAAATAATAAAATGCCCCCAATTTTATTAACCCATCCCAAAAAAGCAAACTCCACTGCCTTTTCAATCAATTTTGCACTCCACCTGATAATTAATACAACTATAAAAAAAATAAGGATAAATGCAATTAATGGAAGCCACTTTACATTTATGTTGGTTGATTGGCTTAACCACGCTGCAACCAGTGCACTTAGTTTTAATGCTGCTGCAATGCCTGCTACAAATGCAATGATAGAAAAAAGAGCAATGATTAACCCTTTCTGAAATCCTTTAATAACAGCAAGCGCCATACTAACTAAAAAAATGATATCAATGATCATTTATTTGCTTAATAATTCTTTTACAATTGTACTGATTGTTTTGCCATCGGCCTTGCCGGCTAATTGTTTAGAAGCAACACCCATTACTTTTCCCATATCTGCTGCTGAAGTTGCTCCGGTTTGATTAATAATATCTGCAATCACAACTTTCAATTCTTCTGCAGATAATTGCTTTGGCAAAAACTGTTCAATAATAGCTATCTCTTCTTCCTCTTTTTTTGCAAGGTCGTCCCTTTTTTGCTGTTGAAATATTTCAAGAGAATCTTTTCGTTGTTTCACCAGCTTTTGTAACAGCTTTATTTCATCATCAGGAGTTATCTCTTTATTTCCTTCTGCGGTTTTGGATATAAGGATAGCAGCTTTAATTGCTCTTAAGCCACGTAAAGAAGCTTCATTTTTCGTTTTCATGGCCTCTTTCATTTGTGCCATTATTTGTTGTTCGAGGTTCATAGCTTATAACTGATTTAGTTTAAGTTGTGTGTCTTTGAATTTTTTCATAAACTCCTGAGCAAAAGATTTCATATCTGCAGAAAGTTCGGGCATATTGGTAGATCGGTTGAACGTATCGGCCATGGTCATGAAAAGCTGATAATAAAAATCACCCATTTCATCAACCATCATATCCTTTGTCCATAAATCAATACGTAATGCTGATTTATCTGCACCATCCCAAAAAGAAACCATCATAGCTTTTGCCTGCTGTTCCATATCTGCATTGCTATCACTGGCTTTCCACATTATTTTTTCAGGAACCTTTTGTTCGTTGAGATAAACATCAATTGAAATTGTACTCTTGTGCATATGTAATTATTTTGCAAATGTAAGAATTAAGAAACGGAGGTTTGCAGAATGCAATCCCACATTTTTTTGGCTGCTTCATCCCATGAAATTCGTGATGTTGTTTTTTTTCCGTTCTCAATTAATTTAGTTCGAAGGTTTTCATCTTTATATAAGAACATCATTTTTTCCGCCAGTTCATTAAAGTTATCATTGATTACATACAGGAAAGAATCCTTTTCGGTTTCTGAAACTATAGAACTGTTGGCTACAATGGCTGCTGTTCTGCACTGAATTGCTTCCAGGCCTGAATAACTGAAATGTTCATTTCCTGACAGATCAACAAGAGCATAAGCTCCTGCTACCAGTTTGGGCAATATTTGTTTATTTATAATTTCTACAACCTTTACTTCTTCTCTGTATTTATAAGTGGTAAGCTGTTTTATTAAATCAACAGATTGGATTTTTGAATTTACAGCAATGAGCAATTTCATATTGCTTTTTTGCTTTTTCTTGAACGCAGAAAAAGCTTTTAAAAGGGTATATGCATTTTTACCAGATTGAAATAAGTCTTTATAAATAAAATATTCATTTCCTTCTGCATACATCTTTTTCAATTTTTCTTTTTCCTCTGTTTCCACAGGTTGAAACAATGTGCTTGCCTGGTGAGCTATTACATGAATACTATTTTCAGATAAATGAAACTCTTTTTGAATATAATTCTTAATAGATTCTAACGCCGTAACAACAACTGTGGCTTTTGAAAATTTATTTGAAGATGTTCTCGTAATCTTCTTTACTTGTGATTTAGATGTTTGCAAAAAATGCACATCATGAATAATTAAACACTGTGGAATATTTACTGATGCAGAAAATATTTCATCAATACTTATAAGAACATCTGCTTTTAACTTTTTTAATAATGAAGAAAGTCGCCAGTTAAACCAACCTCTTTGAATCCTGTTTACTTTCGAAAGGGGTTTAATTAATTTCTGCTTTACATTTAACAGGGAAGAAAACTCAAATCTACATGGCCTGTCAGAAATAAAATAAAATTCATGCTCCGGATAGGAGCGGATGATACGGGAAAATATCTCTTCAATAAAAAAACCATAACCTTCTAACTCTCCCCTGTATAAGGCTCTGGTAATAATAACTATTCTCATCTTAAATGATGGCAAAGGTAGCAGTGAAGTAATTACTTTACTACGTCTTTTGATTTATAACAATTCATGTTTCAGGAAAAAACACATTGTTTGAAGTTTATTTCCCAAGAACTAATTCATTTTATTTACGATTGCATGTTTAATAAAGTGGAATTATTTTCACAAGACCAAAAATTAGAATGATACTCCAAAAAAAGCTTAATTAAAACACCGTAATTTCTGAATTTAAAGTAAGTAAAAGCCCCTATTAACTAAAAAAAAATAATCGATTAAAAAAAAGTTTTGTTGAACCTCATTTTTGGAACAGTAATTGCAGGTTAAAAAAAGATAAATTTCCGGAGATGGATTATTAAGTTATTGTTTCTAAATATGTTATAAATATAAAATATTGTTGTTCTCACAGGGAAGAGTCAGGATACATTGATGGTTTTACAATGTGGATTTTGGGTAAACGACCCCGCTTTCTAGCGGGGTCAATTGTTTTATAAGCACAAACACCTATTGTTGAATTCAATCAGCTGCACTAAGTTTGTTCTGTTATTTAATCTATATCCAAAAAAACCGTATTCTATGAACAAACTATTCTATGTACTATTATTCAGTACACTAAGCTTCCAGTCATTTTCACAGGAACTTCAATTTGAATCTGGTCGTCAGAAAAATGATAAGAAACCAGAATTATTTCACAACATGTCTGTTAAGTCAAAGGTATCTTCATCATTTGTAAATGATGTTATGACCTACCAGTTAAAGCAACAGGTAAATATTGCTTTTGGAAATGAATTTCAGTTTAAAGGCAAAGTAACAGCCATAACAAATGATGCTCCGGGTTTAACAACTATTTCAATTCAATCTTCTGATGTTAAAGACATGGTTCTTTCACTATCAAGACTTGTGATGCCCGACCAAACAATTACTTACAGAGGAATTGTCATCAGCAAAGATCACAGCGATATGTTGATATTTGAAAAAGATCCTGTAACAGGAGAATTTACCTGGAACAAAAAAACAGTTTCACAAATGATAGCCGACTAATAAAACCTGATTTTAAAATTCTATATCACTCTAAATCCAATCCCATGACACGCTTTTTTACACTCTGCTTTACACTGCTTTTAGCAGTTACAGTAAACCAGGCAACAGCACAAGTTCCCAAGCTTAACAGCTTAGCAACCGCACCTGCCACTATTTATCTTGATTTTGACGGTCAAACTGTAAACACCCCTTACTGGAATAGCGGCACCGCTTTTTATGCTACTGCTCCTGCTTTAACCAGCACTCAGATTACAACCATCTTTAACCAGGTTGCAGAAGATTTCAGAGCATTTAATTTGAATATAACTACCGATTCAACAGTTTATTTTGCTGCACCCAGCACAAGAAGACAACGTATTATTATTACATCATACAGCACATGGTATGGAAGAGCTGGTGGTGTTGCTTACGCAGAGTCTTTCCGTTGGGGAATTGAAGTTCCCGCTTTTGTTTTTGCCGATTTACTTGGATTAAATCCAAAAAATCTTGCTGAAGCATCTTCACATGAATCGGGCCATACACTTGGTTTATATCATCAAACAAGATATGATGCTGCTTGTAATTTTGTATCAGAATATAATCCCGGTACAGGAACAGGCGAAACATCCTGGGCGCCTATCATGGGCAATTCTTATTCCAAAACATTAACTCTCTGGCATAATGGAACATCTGTATACGGATGTAATTCACCACAAAATGACATTTCTGTTATTAGCTCTTCCAATGGATTTACTTTAAAAGCTGATGATATTGAAAACACTACTAACAGAGCTGCCAATGTTATTTTCAATGGCAATGATTTTGCATCTGCCGGTTTTATTAACTCATCAACTGATGTAGATGTTTTCAGGGTTTCACTTACACAAAACTGGAGAGGAATTATTAATGTAACGCCTAATTATACCATTGTAAATGGATACAAAACAACAAATATTGATGTTGAAGTTGAGTTATTAAACGGAAGCGGAAGTGTACTTAAAACATACAGCCCAACAACTTCTACAGCTGCAACAATTGATACCACATTAAACTCCGGAACTTATTTCCTCAGAGTTAAAAGCACCACAAATAATCCTAATATTAGTAATTATGGTATGCTGGGAGAATATATTATTCAAGGTGCTCCACTAGCGGCATTACCAGTTCACAGCCTTAATTTAAATGGTGCTGTTACAAACAACAAACATGAACTTAATTGGAATATTGTAGCAGACGAACCTATTGAATCAATTGCCATTGAAGCTTCAACTGATGGCAAAACCTTCAGCACCTTACAGGATGTAAATAACTCACTTCGTAAGTTTGTTTACCAGCCATTTGAAAAAGGAACTGTTTATTACAGAGTTTATGTAGTTACGGTTTCACAATTAAAATACTATTCAAATATTATTTCCCTGAAAGAGGCAAAAGCTGCTGGAAAATACAATCTACTTACAAATGTGATTTCAGGAACTGATATTTCAATTAACAGCACCGGTAACTATGCCTGGAAGTTAATTGATATGAATGGCCGCAACATGGGAAATGGTAAAATGACAAACGGGTATAACCGCCTGGATGCATCAAAAATGGCAAGTGGCATGTATTTACTCCAGATCATTGATGGATCTGAAATAAGTACTGAAAAAATTGTAAAAAAATAACCTCCTACGTTCTTTTTGCTTACTACTTATAACCACGGCTGCCCTTTTTTAAGGGCAGCCTTATTTTTTAAGGTACCTTTACTTACTTTTGTTATCTACTAATTATGGAATACAATACAACAAGAAATCAATTAATCATTAGTGAATATGGCCGTCATATTCAGAAAATGATTGATTATATCTTAACAATCGAAAACAGAACCAAAAGGCAGGAACAGGCACAGGCTGTTATTGAGTTGATGGGCTTTTTGAATCCGCATCTGAAAAATGTTGAAGATTTCAGACATAAGCTCTGGGATCATTTATTTTTAATTTCAGATTTTAAACTGGATGTTGACAGCCCTTACCCTATCCCAACAAGGGAAACGTTAAAAGCAAAACCTCATCAGCTTCCCTATCCAAAAAGGTACCCACGCCTTAACCATTTAGGTAAGAATATTGAACTTGTTATTGATAAAGCTTTAAAAGAAGAAAACCCCGAAAAGAAGCAAGGGTTTGCTAATTCTATAGCTTATTATATGAAGCTTTCTTATAACAACTGGCATAAAGAAAATATTCATGA
>DAIOWB010000071.1:0-10663 GCA_036758725.1 Lacibacter sp. | reverse complement strand
AAAAAGTATACCCTGATATGGATTTTGAAAGAGTATATACCAGCGATATGAAGAAGATGGTAAAATGGTTCAGCATTATTAAAGCAAATAAGATTGAAATTAAATTAAGTGAACCGGAAGTTGAAGAAACAGAAGAAGTGAAAGAAGCCCCGGTTGAAGAAGCTAAGCCAAAGAAAAAAGCAAAAGCAGAAAAAACAGATGAAGCTGAAGTAAAAGAAGCTCCAAAGAAAAAAGCAACTGCTAAAAAAAAGAAAGAAGATTAAAATAAATCCTGACTAAACATAGAACGTCATGTCGAGGAACGAGACATCTCCCGCTATTCAATCAAAATGAATGAAATGAGACTTCTCCTTCAGCGAAATGACGTTCTTTTTTTATGCTCATTTTAAATACCAATTATGCTCAGTGCAAATATTCAACCTGTTGAACGAACGTTTTTACCAAAAGATTTTTCCATTGCCACATGGGAATCATTAGAACCTTTTTTTAAAGCCTTACTTGATCAACCCATCAACTCAAAAAAAGAGCTGGAACAGTGGTTAAAAGATAGCAGTGAACTGGAAGCCGTTGTTAGTGAAGATGCATGCTGGCGACAGGTGCGTATGACCTGCGATACAGAAAACAAACAACTGGAAGAAGCATTCAACTACTTCTATATGGAGATTGCACCCAAGATGCAACCTTATGCAGATAAGCTTAACCGTAAATTAGTTGAGTGTGAGTTCACAAAAGAATTAGATACAGATAAATATTTTACTTATCTGCGTTCTATTAAAAAAAGTATTGAATTGTTTCGGGAAGAAAACATTCCCATCATGGCTGAGCTGAATGTAATGCAACAACTGTTTGGACAAATAGCAGGGAAAATGACTGTTGAAGTAAACGGGAAAGAATATACATTACAACAGGCAGGAAAGTTTCTAGAAAATCCTGATCGTAAGCTGAGAGAAGAAGTATACTTTAAAATTCAGAATCGTCGATACCAGGATAGAGATACATTAAATGATCTCTTTAATAAACTGGTTGAAAAACGTCATCACATTGCAATCAATACCGGCTTCAGTAATTACCGTGATTATAAATTTAAAGAGCTTGGCCGTTTTGATTATACGCCTCAGGATTGTTTTAATTTTCATGAATCTGTAAAACATCATGTTGTTCCGCTTGTGAAAATTATTTACGAGCAACAACGAAAAGCAATTGGAGTAGATGTGTTGCGGCCCTGGGATATGGAAGCGGAACCGGAAGGCGTTCAACCATTGCAACCGTTTACAAACGGAAAAGAATTGACTGAAAAAACCATTGCTTGTTTTGAGCAACTCAATCCCTTCTTTGCCGCATGCTTAAAAAAGATGGATGAGATGAAGCGGTTTGATCTTGATAGCAGAAAAGGAAAAGCACCCGGAGGTTATAATATGCCATTGGCTGAAACAGGTGCTCCGTTTATTTTTATGAATGCTGCAGGAACGTTAGATGATGTAACAACAATGGTACATGAAGGTGGCCATGCTGTTCAATCTTTTCTTACACATGATTTGGAATTAACCGGTTTTAAAGAATATGGTGCCGAGATTGCGGAAGTAGCCAGTATGGCTATGGAACTCTTCAGCATGGAACACTGGAATATTTTTTTTAAAAATGAAGATGAATTGCGCCGTGCAAAATTTAAACAACTGGAACGTGTGCTAACCATTTTACCGTGGATTGCACGTGTTGATGCATTTCAGCATTGGATATATGAAAACCCCACTCATACAATTGAAGAAAGAGGAAGCAAATGGGTGTCACTGGGTAATGAGTATAGTACCGGTATGATTGATTATTCAGGATTGGAACACTTCCGTCCTTACGAATGGCAACGTCAGTTACATTTATTTGAAGTGCCTTTTTATTATATTGAATATGGTATTGCTCAACTGGGAGCCATTGGTTTATGGATGCAGTTTAAAAAAGATCAGCAAAAAGCATTAACGAATTATATTAACGCACTGAGTTTGGGTGGAACAAAACCATTGCCTCAACTATATGAAGCCGCTGGTTTAAAATTTGATTTTTCTCCCAGTCATATTAAAACATTGATGGATTTTGTAAAAACGGAAATGGATCAATTAAATTAATTCCGATATTTGTAATGCTAAATCAGAACATTAATCATGCTCTTCTGTTTCTACGGAAGAGCATTTTTCTTAGCTAGAAGATTAAAAGAGAAGAAAGAGAAACAAACACCTGATTTTCATAACAAGCCACCCTACTTCAGAAATAATAAAAAAAGGAGAAGCCGTTAATGCGACTTCTCCTTTATCTTTTTTGAATCTAGTTAATATCTTTATTTAACTCTTAACCCTGCCTTAACTCTTTCAACTCTTTTTCTTTTTTGAACTCTTAGCCCGGTTTACATTCATTACACAATCCATTCACCACCATATTGCTTTGATGTGGTTCAAATCCTTCCGGCAATTTTACTTCGGGCACTAGTACATCATCCAGACAAATTGTTGTACCACAATCTTCACAAACAAAATGCACATGGTTATCATGATGATGACCATCTGCACACCGGTCTTTACACAATGCGTATTTAATGGAGTTGTCGGCAGTAGGTATAGTGTGAATAATTCCTTTTTCTTCAAAAGCCTGAAGTGTACGGTAAATGGTTACCCTGTCAATTTTATCACTTGCTTTCCTTTCAATATCTGCATGTTCCAGTGCACCGGGTGCCTGGTAAAACAGATCCAGAATCTGTAACCGGCTATCAGTTACACTCATGTGATTTTTTTTCAGCATTTCCCTGATAACTTCACTCATACTTTAAATTTAATTAATAAGGATTGTTCTGAAAAATCCCGTTTACAAAACGGGGACCATCATAACGTTCTTTTAAAATCAAACGGATATCATCATCCAGCTTTGCCAGTTCTTTTTTATTCAATCCGTCATAGATACCACGCACTCTTCCTGCTCTGTCAACCAAAGCAAACAATTGCGTATGTACAAACTGATCTTCAATCGGGTCGGTTGAATTATTCTGATCATCTAACAAATAACTTTTTCTTGCTGCCTCATACAACTTTGCCTTTGTACCAGTTAACAGCATCCATCTGCTGCCATCAATCTTAAATGAATCAGCATATACTTTTAAACGGCCAACAGAATCCTTATCAGGGTCAACCGTATGGCTAAGGATCATAAAATCATCTTCATTAGCAAAATCGGAAGCAATAACAGCCATGTTTGTATTCATTTTCGGACAAATACCTTTACATGTTGTAAAGAAAAACTCAACCACTACAACCTTTCCTGTAATGTTATGATTGGTTACTGTATCCCCATTCTGATTTAAAAAAGAAAATTCTTTTACTTCACTCATTACGGGAAGCTTCTTTTTCCATAAATCTGTGCCCCAGAATAAAACCAGGTAAAAGATTCCCAGTAAGGAAACAAAAAACACAAGATAAAACCATCCTTTTTTCGACATATCAATATTTATAAGCTGCAAAGGTACGAACAGGTATTGCCTGAAAATCAATTCAAAATATTATTTGCAACATCATTGCATTTTTGTAAATTTGCTCTTCTTATGAATTTACGTATTAACTGGGAAGCTTTTGGAGTTGCTGCATCGGTAGCCTGTGCCATACATTGTGCTGTTGTTCCTTTATTCATTACAAGCCTGCCTCTATTTGGGGTAAACATTGTTCATAATCTGTTCATTGAAGTGCTGTTGCTGGGAGCTGCTTTTGTAATTGGATTTTCTACCCTCTGGCATGGATATAAAAAACATCACCATCATTGGGGAACACTCATTCCTTTCACTATCGGAATGATTCTGTTTATCCTCAACCAGTTTATTCATTTCCATTATTCAACATTTATATTTGTTTTTCCGGCGGTAACAGCTATTGTAACAGCTCATTTTTTTAATCACCGTTTGTGCAGGCAAGCGAATCATTGTCATGCTTCAGATTGTAACCATTAATACAAGACAGATAAGAAATCAATTATTTTCAGCAACCATATTCAAACAATCCTTTTCTTTCTTTATTTAAATAAATTATGAATATAAAATCGCTTCAGCTTTTAAGAAGAACTGGCATTGCAGAAGGAATTTCTTTTCTTATTCTCTTATTGATTGCCATGCCTTTAAAATATATATGGGGCTTACCACTGGCAGTAAAATATATTGGATGGGCACATGGGTTATTGTTTATCAGTTATGTTGGCTTAGCCTGGTATGTAAAAGAAACATTCAATTGGCCGTTTAAAAAATTCTTCTACACATTTATTGCAGCCTGGTTGCCTTTGGGAACTTTTATATACGACAGACAATTAAAAAAAGAGGAAGAAGCTTTGTTGAGTAAACAAACCTCTTAATTAAAATAAGACAGATAAAAAATCTATTTAAATTTTTCAGGATGCACATCTTCCCAGGTTGTTCCCTGTTGTAAAGCTTTTCCAACGTTTAATAAAACTGCTTCAGCATATAAATTTCCAAGGAGTGTTATACTGGTGGGCAATCCCCTTTGATTAAATCCCGTTGGCATACACAAAGCAGGGTGGCCGGTTAAATTTGTTATTGCCATTTGACTTCCTCCAAAAGTTGGAGTAATTACAATATCAACAGCTTTAAAAAATTCCTGCATTTTTTGCATTAACAGGTAGCGGTGTCTTTGTGCATTTACATATTCAACAGCCGGAATAAATCTTGCTCCTCTGAAATAATTAGGCCAATCGTTTTTATTTTGTCTTGTAAGCATGTCATCTAAATCCGTTCTTGTCAGTTCATCAAAAGCGGCTGCACTTTCTGCTCCAATGGTTATACCAATCATGTCAAAATTATAAATGGTACTGTCAGGGAACATAACCGGGATCAACTGTACACCCAATTGTTCAAAGGATTTTAAAACTTTCCATTCATTGGCACTGGTGTCTTTTATTTTATCAAAATAATTTTTTGCATACCCAATACGTAATTTTTTTATTTCGGTTTTTGTTGAATAATTGAAAGGCATATTAACTGCACAACCATCTTTTCCATCTGTTCCTTTTATATAATTAAATACAACTGCTGCATCTTCGGCACTTCTGCATATAGGCCCCACTTTATCCAAACTCCAGCTAAGAGCCATTGCTCCTGTTCTGCTAACCGATCCAAATGTTGGCCGTAATCCAGTTGCACCACATGTATGAGATGGAGATACAATAGAACCATATGTTTCTGTACCTATAGCAAATGGAACCAATCCGGCAACTGTTGCTGATGCAGATCCTGCAGAAGAACCAGACGAACCGACTTTTAAGTTCCAAGGATTTTTTGTACGACCTCCATACCACCAATCGCCCATGGCTAAAGAGCCCAAAGTAAATTTTGCAACAAGTACTGCGCCGGCTTCTTTCAGTTTTATATATACATAACTGTCTTCATCAACTTCCTGGTTTTTGTATGGAGCTGCACCCCATGTTGTTTTTGTTCCTTTTACTGCAAACAAATCTTTTAATCCATAAGGTATACCATGTAATGGTCCACGGTATTTACCCTTTGCTATTTCTGCATCAGCAGCTTTTGCCTGTTGCATAGCTAGGTCTTCTGTTATTGTAATTACACATTGCAAACTATCGCCAAATTTTTTTATCCGCTCAATAAAAAAAGCGGTAAGCTCAACAGAAGTTATTTTTTTATTTTTAATGAGTGATGCTAATTGCAACAAATTAAAAAAAGCCAATTCATTTTTATTTGCAGGGAGAACAACATTTACAGGTATGTTCCAGTTAATTGGTTTTTGTATTTGATCAAATTTCATACCCGGCAGCAAAGGACTCTGCCATAAGCTCATTGGCACCTGGTTGCTTAGAGGAATATTTCGCATTTTAATATACTCAAGATTATTTTCCCGTACATCACGCAACATACTGTCACGTTCCTGCTCTGTGAAACTGAATCCTATTAATTTTCCTGCAATAATTAAATCGCTTTTAGTAATTGAATCGTTTTGCTGGGCAGATGAAGAGAAGTGAAAAAGGAAAAAACAAAGGAAAATAAATTGTAATCTCATTGCAATAGTTTAAAAACAGAAAGCTACTGAATTTGATAACAAATTGTGCTTCTGTTTCAGAAAATAAACTTTACCCATATTGTTTCATCCAACAATACATTGTTTTTGATGATCCCTTTTTTATGAATACTTTCTAAAACAAAGCCGTTTTTTTCAAGTGCCCGCATGGAGGCTCTGTTGCTTTCAAATACGGAAGCATAAATGCGGTTAACCTGTTTATAATGTTGTTTAATAAAATCACAAATCAATACAATTGCTTTGGTAGCAATGCCTTTGTTCCAGTATGGTTCTGCAATCCAGTAACCTATTTCAATATTATTACGGTAAATATCTTCTCTTGTAACAAGTGCAATGCTGCCTGCAAACAGACCGTCTGCTTCTATTACAAAATTTGTTGTTGGTATTACTCCTATATTTAATGCCAGCCATTGTTCGGCATCTTTTAAAGTATAAGGATGTGGAAAGCGGTCTCTAACATGATTAAAGATGTGAATATTATTTGCAAAATGCTGCAAAGGTTCAAGGTCGTTTTTTTGCCAGGGCCTTAGTATAATATTCATACACCTGTTCTTTAACTGAAAACTACAAAACAACATAGAAGCAAGCGATCTTTTCTCAAATAAAATTTTATTCTAAATCAATCATCATTAATGCAGCCTGTTTTAAAAAACAAAACCCCGCCTGAAGCGGGGAGTTGTTTAATTTCTTTCATCCAAGGTAAATTTAGTTTTGATAAGGATACAAGATGAAAGACTTTTCGTAGGTACGGATTATAACATTTTGGTTTTTCTTAAGAACTGATTTGTTGGTTTTCATTTAGGGATTGTAAAAATAAAAAGGATTTCGATTTCTTTCCGAGCACTAACACTCAATTTTTTTTCCGTGGTTTTACGAGTAATCTTACGAAAAAATGCCGCCCCTTTTACGGAACGGCATTGATACTAACAAACAAACCCGGCTTTTATAAAGCGGCTGCCCCGCTTTGAACTTCTTTTATTTTTTCTCTGATCTTTGCTTCAATTTCATTGGCCATTTCAGGATTGTCTAACAATAAACGTTTTACTGCATCTCTTCCCTGGCCCAGCTTATCGCCATTATAACTATACCAACTTCCACTTTTTTGAATCACACCTAAATCGGCACCCATATCTATAATCTCTCCGGTTTTTGAAATGCCTTCACCAAAAATGATATCAAACTCAGCCGATTTAAATGGAGGAGCTACTTTGTTTTTTACCACTTTTACTTTTACACGGTTACCAATGGCTTCATCACCATCTTTGATTTGTGCCATCCGGCGAATATCTAAACGTACCGATGCATAAAACTTCAATGCGTTACCGCCGGTAGTTGTTTCAGGGTTACCAAACATCACGCCTATTTTTTCACGCAACTGGTTAATGAAAATGCAAATGGTATTTGTTTTTGAAATGGTAGCCGTTAATTTTCTTAAAGCCTGGCTCATTAATCTTGCATGCAGTCCCATTTTGCTATCGCCCATCTCACCTTCCAGTTCACTCTTGGGTACAAGTGCTGCAACAGAATCAATGACCACTACATCTATTGCTCCGCTTAAAATTAAACGGTCGGCAATTTCCAAAGCCTGCTCACCATAATCTGGTTGAGAGATCAATAAATTATCTACATCTACACCCAGCTTTTGAGCATAGGCACTGTCAAAGGCATGTTCCGCATCAATAATGGCACAAATGCCTCCTTTCTTTTGAGCTTCGGCTATTATGTGAGTTGCAATGGTTGTTTTACCACTGCTTTCGGGTCCGTATATCTCAACCACTCTTCCCCTGGGCACACCGCCAATTCCCAAAGCGGTATCTAATCCAATGGAGCCGGTTGAAATCACTTCAATTTCATGAATTCCTTTTTCATTCATCATCATCACACTGCCTTTGCCGTAGTCTTTGTCAATTTTATCAATGGTAAGTTTCAGCGCTTTCAGTTTTTCACTGGTTTCCTTGCTGATTTCCTTACCGGTATCCTTGCTCATTTTTTCTTTTTTTGGTTTCTCCAAAATTAAAGCCTCTTCCATATTGGGTTTGTTTATTTGTTAACACTAATTTGTTTAGCAATACTAATACTAATTATTTTAGATGCCAAATAATTTAGCAAAATTATTTTTTACCCGTCTTTAAAAACGAAAATTAGAGGTATGGGGGCTGTGACCGTTCTCCCATATATCGGCTTTTGTTCCCCGCCCGTCTTCAATTTTTTTGCCCCATCGCTCAAAAGCCATTGCAAAAAAGATTTACGCCTAAGCGGGGCAGCCCATGGTCTTTAAGTTAAGTACTCGTCATTTCGACGTCAGGAGAAATCTCCTAAATATCAAACTGCAAAAATTTTGTGAGAGCTCTTCCTTCGTTCGAGCTGACACTTAATTTATTGACATTGCTGATCAACAAATTAGCAAGCAAACTCTTTTCAGCAATTTTAACAGCCATTGTTTCATCTGTTCCTTCTCATCATTAACTTTGCATCTCAAAATATATAATCATGAAAAAATTGATCCTTGTATTTGCAGCCGCATTTTTAACCATAGCCGCATTTGCACAAAACAATCCCAAGCCTGCAGCCAAAGGTGTTACATATGGTGATGGAACTACCAATACAGAAACAAAAGCTGTTAACGACATGGAAGTATTAGTACAGGAGAAAGGAACTTTCAATGGAAAAATTACAGCCAAGGTGGTGGAAGTATGCCAGGAGAAAGGTTGCTGGATGAAAGTAGATAAAGGCAATGGCGAAACGCTGATGGTTCGTTTTAAAGATTACGGATTTTTTATGCCTAAAAATATTGTTGGACAAACCGTAGTACTGGAAGGCGAAGCCAAACAAAAAGAAGTAAGTGTAAAGCAACAGAAACATTATGCCGAAGATGCAGGCAAGAGTAAAGAAGAAATTGAAAAAATAAAAGAAGTAAAAAAAGAAACACAGTTTATTGCGAAAGGGGTGCTGGTGTTATAAAACATTTTGACTGTTTTAAACAAAAAGCCGTTTGCAAATCTGCAAACGGCTTTTTTATCTTCCTTAAAATAAATGTTTACTTTGCTTTATTCATTTCAACAAATACAGTAACATCTACTTCTTTACTTACAACCAATCCACCGGCTTCAGTTGCACGATCCCACTTTAAATTGTAATCAAAACGATTAATGGTTGTTTTTGCTTTAAAGCCTGCTTTATCGCCACGGGTACTGGTAGCAATACCACCAAACGTAACATCAAAAGTTACCGGCTTGGTAATATCACGGATGGTAAGGTTCCCTGCAAGTTTATATTTGTTTCCGCCAACAGGTGTAAATGCTGTACTTACAAATGTCATTGAAGGAAATTTTTCAGCATTAAAAAAGTCATCGCTTTTTAAATGTTTGTCTCTGTTTTCGTTATCGGTATTAATGGAGTTTACATCTACAGTGAAATTAATTTTTGCATCGCTCAAATCTGCCTTTGTGTGTTCAATGGCACCATCAAACACTTTAAATGAACCTTCCATTTCAGAAACCACCAGGTGTATAACTGAAAACTTCACATTACTATGTGATTTATCAACTGTCCATTTAGTAGGTGTTTGTAAAAAATGGTTTGCAGAAACTGCAGTTGTTTTGCTTTGCTTTGGAACAAAGGCAGCAAGTAATGCTACAGAAACCAGTGCTACAACGGTAAAAAGAAATCCTTTCATAATTGATTTTATTTGATTGTTTTAAATTTCTGCAAACTTATTTCTAATAGTTGTGAAAAGGGTCATAAAATGGTTGAACCGGAATTTTTAATGTTTAAACGGTGAAAATAAAACAAACGTTCTTTTTTAAAAATTGATCCTTTTTACAGTAAGAATACACACCGCTTATCAAAAACATTTGGAGGGGCCGCTTTGTTTTCTGAATTTCAACAGACTAAAACAACTAAACATGAGAATCATTGCCATTGCCATCCTGGCTTTTTTGTTTTTTTATTCTGAAGCACAGGTTAAAAATGAACAGTTTAAAAATCTGAAACCCCGCAATATTGGCCCTGCAGGTATGAGTGGCCGTGTTACGGCGATTGATGCTTTATATAGTAACCCCGATATTATTTTTGTTGGTGGTGCCAGTGCCGGTGTTTGGAAAACAGATAACGGAGGCGCAACCTGGAAACCTTTGTTTGATGAACAGCCTCTTATCAATATCGGATCACTTAAAGTACAGCAAACAAATCCCGATGTAATATGGGTAGGAACGGGTGAAGGAAATCCTCGTAACTCCCTCAATTTAGGTGAGGGCATTTTTAAAACATTGGATGCCGGTAAAACATGGAAACGCATGGGTCTTGAAAAAACGAGAAACATTCACCGTATCCTTATCGACCCCAATAATCCAAACACTGTTTATGCTGCAGCCATTGGTAATCCGTATGGCATACACAGTGAACGTGGCGTATATAAAACAACCAATGGCGGTGAAACATGGGAGCGTATATTATATACCAATGATACCAGTGGTTGTGCAGAACTCATTATGGACCCATCCAATCCGAATAAGCTTATTGCCAACATGTGGCAGCACCAGCGCAAACCTTACAACTTTAATAGTGGTGGACCCGGCAGCGGATTATATATTACT
>DAIOWB010000070.1:0-10732 GCA_036758725.1 Lacibacter sp. | reverse complement strand
ATCTGTTCAAAAGTTTCATTGTTCATGAAATTGTATCCGGTATCATCTTTATACAAAAACTGAAAATCTTTCCGTTCTACACGGATGGGGTAAATGGTTTCGCCACTGTTCCAGGTTATTTCTACAGAACGGTTATTATCAACGCCTTTTAACTTGGCCCAAACTTTTGCCGCTGCACGGGCTGTTTTGTTTTCACCAAATTCGATGATTTTGTATAAACTGCCATCAACCTTAATTATCATACCACGAGTGATGTCGGATGTATTTGCCATAAAACAATTGAAAATTTTATTTAAGGCTGCAAATATAAGGGAACTGGCCCTGATGCCAAGTTTGAGAAAGACTTAACTATAACCGATTTAAGAATGATTGTAAATTGCAGGTTCATTTCTTTCCGGTTCTGTATTACAAATGCTAAATTAAAATCATGAAAAAAACGGCTATTCTGCTTTTTCTTTTTTCAATCAGTTTACAATTACAAGCTAAAGAATTCAATGATTCAATTCCCGGACATCTTAAAAACCTTCCCTTTCCGGATTTTAAAATTCTGCTGATTGACAGTTCAACTAATTTTTATACCAGCAATCTTTCCAAAAAGAAAAACATTTTTCTTATCAGTTTCAGCCCGGAGTGTGATCACTGCAAACATCTCACAGAAGAAATCATTAATAATATCAAACAATTTAACGGAACACAAATTGTTATGTTTACAACATTTCCTTTTGAAAAAATGAAACAGTTTTATACAGAAATGAATATTGCAAAATATAAAAATATTGTTATGGGCAGGGATGTATTATTCTTTTTCCCCAGGTATTATCATAATCAAAGCCTGCCGGGAGTTGCAGTATATAATCAAAAAAGAAAATTCATTGAATTTTTTGATGGCACTTTAACAATTGAAGACCTTACTAGTTTAATTAAAAATTAAAATCTATTAATCTATTACAATAGTTGTTTAAAAAGAGATTTTAAAAAGCCAATCGTAATGATTGGCTTTTTTATTTATGAATCAGAATTGATAATTTATTTTTCACATAATTCTTTTAAACTGATTAAGCCTTCTTCAAATTGCTTATTTAATTGTTTATTTAAATACGGGCCCATTATTCTAGCTACAGGAAAAGGCAGTTCTCCGGAATTTCGCCACACAGTTTTTGCACCATCGGTAGTATCAGTAAAGTCCCACGCATCAATAGCCTGTGATTTAAATGGTTTTAAAAACTGCAAATCAAAGTTAATGGCCTTACCGGGTGCCGTTGAACGAACGGTAAGGTGGCCTTCCCCTACTTTTTTCCCATTCCAATGATATTTATGACCCACACGACCCGGCTCACCTGTGATAGTTGCAATAGCAGCAGGGTCCTGTTTTTGCCAGGGATTCCATTGGCTGTAATAATTGAGATTTGCTACTTTGTTATACACTTCAACAGCAGGCCGGTTTATTACAATTGATTTTTCAATCAAATACTTGCCAGGTAATACTGCTGCAACAATTAATATGAAGGCAATGATTGCCAGAATAACAAATAAAATAGTCATGAAAGTTGATTTAGATCATTTAAAGATAGTAAATCCTTCATTTGAATTTATGCTATTCGTCCAATACCTTTGCGCCTGCAACACAAAACGTGTTTGCAAAACTATTTTTTTCATTTTTTAAATACTTGAACATGAAAGTAACTGTAGTTGGTGCCGGTGCTGTAGGTGCAACCTGTGCCGATAATATTGCCCGTAAAGAATTATGTAACGAACTCGTTTTATTGGATATTAAAGAAGGAGTTGCTGAAGGAAAAGCACAGGATATGATGCAAACTGCTACCCTTCTTGGTTTTGATACTAAAATTTCAGGAACTACCGGTGATTATACTAAAACAGCAAACAGTGATGTGGTTGTAATTACATCGGGCATACCCCGTAAACCGGGTATGACACGTGAAGAATTAATTGGAGTGAATGCCGGTATTGTTAAAGGCGTATGTGAGAATATTTTAAAACAATCTCCAAATGCTATCATAATTGTCATAAGTAACCCAATGGATACCATGACTTATTTAGCCTTAACTTCTACAGGCTTACCAAAGAACAGAATTATTGGTATGGGTGGCACATTAGACAGCAGCCGCTTTAAATATCAATTGAGTCAGCACCTGGGATGTTCTCCTTCTGATTTAAATGCAGTTGTAGTTGGTGGCCATGGCGATACTACTATGATTCCTTTAATTCGTTTGGCAACCTGGAACAGTGTACCTGTAACAAATTTCTTAAGTACTGAACAACAGGAAAAAATTATTAAAGACACCATGGTTGGTGGCGCTACTTTAACGGCATTACTCGGTACCAGTGCCTGGTATGCGCCAGGTGCAGCCGGAGCTGCTTTGGTTGAAAGTATTTTACGTGATGAAAAGAAATTATTTACTTGCTGTGTAAAATTAGATGGCGAATATGGACAAAATGATATTTGCTTAGGCGTACCAGTAACAATTGGTAAAAATGGTTGGGAAAAAATTGTAGACTTTCAATTAAATGCAGATGAACAAGCTGCTTTTAATAAGAGTGCAGATGCCGTAAGAAGTATGAATGATGTTTTAAAGACATTATAACAAATTTTAATATCGTTAAAAAAACCGCTTTAAGAAAAGCGGTTTTTTTTGTTTTAGACTATTTTTTTAAATGCTAATTCCAATATTTTATTAGAAAGACCCTGAAAAATAAATTACATTTGTAATACCTACAATTAACTTCCAGAACAGAAAAAGCTAAGTCCTGAAAATATTCTGTTAAAAGCCACCGTACTTCCACAAAGGTTGTACAACATACAATAAAAATAATATTATGAAAAAATCTATACTACAATTAGTAATTGTTGTTGGCTTTTGTTTCTTTTCACTGTACTTAAAGGCCCAGGAGCCGGCTGTAAGACAGAACCCAAAAATTGATTTAAGCTTAAGCCCTGAACATAACCGTAACATCAGCCCCAATCACAACCCCGGCATTAATCCAAAAACAAACTGGAATATTAATCCTGAGTATAATAAATTAATTAACCCGGAAGAAAATAAAAGCATCAATCCAAAGCTTAATACATCACTTAATCCGTTCAGCAATCAATTGCTCAATCCCATGATGTATAAAAATCTAAACCCAAAGAATTTATTATGGAAGGGTTATTATCTGTATGATGAAAAAGATAATTTGATTGGCTTTATTACAAAACCAATGAAAGATGTGCTGATCTGTTTTGATATTAAAGGAGAGTGGACCTGTTATTATGTTCTTACACCAGAAGGAACTTATAACCATTTTGAAAAAAGTGCGGAGTGGACAGGAAATTACCTTTGCTCTGATTCAAATGGCGGTTATAATATTTTCACCAAAGAAGGGAACTGGACTGGTAAGCATATTAAATAAAATATTTCATCTCAATTTCTTTGCCCATTCCTGTGCTAAAGCAGCAATTTGTTTTACATCCTGCAACTCCATGCATTTAAAATGTTTCTTTGGACAACGTTCATAACCAATTTTTGAACAGGGCCTGCAACGAAGGCCTGGAATTTGAAATTTGAAATTTAAAATTTGATTATTACTGCCATAATAAGCTTCCATTCCAAATGCAGGAACTGTATTGCCCCATATACTGATAACTGGTTTTTTAAATGCAGCTGCAATATGCATAAGCCCGGTATCATGTGTAATGATGAGCTTTGCTTTACGCACAAGATCAGCACTTTCATTGATAGAAAATTTTCCACATGCGTTGTAAATCCTGATATTATCTGCAGACGCTACTTCTTCTGCAATAATTTTATCTTCTTTACCACCTAGTAATACAATAGGATGATCTAAGGATAAACACAACTCTTTTAGTTTATGAACCGGAAGCCTTTTAGTTGAATGTGCAGCCCCAATAACCAATCCTATATAACCTAATGAATGTGAATGTGGAAGATCATGCTGATTTATTTCTTCATCTTTCGGTATAAAATAATCCAGCCCTTTGCCATCATTTATAATATTAAAGGCTTTTAATGTTTCAAGGTACCTGTCAACAATATGTACAGTTGGAAGTCGATTGATCTTTAAATTGGTTAGCAGCCATTTCTCAATATTTAATTTATTAAAGGCAAATGACTTTACTTTCAGTTCTTTCTTCAGTTTAAGTGTACGTAAGTTGTGATGCAGATCAATGATATAATCATAGTTTTCTTCTTTTAATTCATGTACTATTAAATCCCAATCATCCTGCAAATAAAAAAACTTATCAATGTAAGGATTTGATGCAATGACTTTATGAAAGCTGAATTTTGTTAGATAGTGAATTTCAGCATCAGGCATTTGTTGTTTTAAACAACGAACAACTGGTGTGGTTAAAACAATATCGCCAATTGAGCTGAATCTGATTATTAGAAATTTAAGCCCCCTCCGCCCCCTAAAGGGGGAACTTGTAACAGTTTCATTATTTGTAACAACACTATTCATTAATTATTATTCGAAGCATTTCAAATTAAGGCAACGCCTCCCCTCCTTCAACATAATTCAAATCTTTATGAAAGGTTTCCTCAGTAAAATAAGCTGCAACAAGGGTGATACTTATTACAACAACACCGGTAATGATTCCGCTTTTTGTTAAACCCCAACCCCATGCTTTTTGAAATAAATTCAAAAACATCAGATTAATTAAAGGCAATGCGCCACGTACCATATTAGGAATTGTAGTTGCAGCAGTGGCTCTTAAATTTGTACCAAATTGCTCTGCTCCCATGGTAACAAAGATGGCCCAGAATCCTGTACTGAAGCCAAGCAATGTACAAATGGCATACATAGTAAAATCAGAATTGTTAAGCGGTGAAAAGAAAAGCCCCAGCCCAACAATAGTGAGTGCATAAAAGAGATAGAGTGCTTTTTTTCTGCTCTTGAAATACTGGCTTACAAAACCAATTAATATATCACCAATGGCAATAGCAGCATAAGCAAACATAATTGCACGGCCGCTTTCAATCTTTGTATCCCCATAAAATTCTTTTGCAAAGCGATTACTGAGGTTCACTAGTATACCAATTACATACCAGGTAGGCAGCCCGATTAATATTGCTAGAATATATTTTCGAAAACGGGTAGCATTATTAAAGAACATGAAAATATTGCCTCTTGAAACTTTTAAATCCCTCACTTCTTTAAACATGCCGCTTTCGGCTACACTTACACGAAGAAATAATAATCCAATTCCGAGTACTCCGCCAATTTTATAACACAATCTCCAATCGTTTGTAAACTTATAAGTAAAGTATGCAAACACAGCTCCAAACAAACCTATTCCAGCTACCAATGATGTTCCAATGCCCCTTTTGTTTTTAGGAAGTAATTCACTCACAAGTGTAATGCCGGCACCCAATTCTCCTGCCAAACCGATGCCGGCAACAAATCTGGCATAGGCATATTGATCAACAGTAGTAACATAACCTGTAATGAAGTTTGCAACTGAATAAAGAAGAATAGACCCAAACAAAACACTAAGTCTTCCTTTCTTATCTCCAATTATTCCCCATAAAATTCCTCCAATAAGTAATCCAACCATTTGCCAGTTAATAATTGTTGTACTGGCTGCAATAGCAGATTTTGAATCAGCAAGATCAATTCCAACTCCGGCAAGACTTGGCTCCCTAACAATTGTAAACAAAAGCAAATCATAAATATCAACAAAGTAACCTAGAGCAGCTACTATTACCGGGAGCGATAAAACAGATGCAGATTTATTGGAAAGCATATAAATTAATTAATCGTTGTTGCTCTTGGGTTTGGCAGCTTTTTTTCCAAAAATAAGTTTCCAGAATACAGGGGCTGTTGTAACTACAACAATGATAATAACTATTAATTCAAGTTTATCTTTCAATTCAATTCCAAACTGATTCATCACCCATATTTGAAGAAAATGACCGGCAAATATCATACTGATAACCCATGCAATACAACCAATAATATTAAAGTACATGAATTTCTTTTTATCCATTTCAACAATACCTGCAATGATGGGTGCAAACGTTCTGATAAATGGAAGAAACCTTGCAAATACAACAGCAATAACTCCATGCTTTTCATAAAATTCATGTGCTTCATGCAGGTAACGTTTTTTGAACAGGAAATTATCATTCCAGTTATACATAGCATGCCCCACTTTTTTCCCTGTCCAATAACCAACCATGTTTCCTAATATACCTACAAATGAAAGCAAGCCGCACAAAACCAATAAATCAAGCCATTCATTATGTACAGATCCTAATCCAAATATTTTAAGAAATTCATGTGCCAGATTACTGCTGTAAATACCGGCAACAAATAATAAACTATCGCCTGGAAAAAAGAAACCAAACAATAAACCTGTTTCAGCAAAAACAATAAAAAGGAGTAACCATAGCCCGCCATATTTAATATAAAACATGGGGTTGAGAATATCTTTCCATGTAAAACTCTTTTTTAAAGTTACTAAGCTGCTCTTTTTAATATCCGCAACTGCAACTTTTGTTGACTTGTATTCACTTCCTTCAAAAGTTACTGAATCAACAGCCGGTAAATCAAGCATTACAGTACCGTTTTTCGATGATTCAAACGATTTGCCATCTAAAGTAAATTTATCAACAGGTGCCTCGTATTGGTTTTGCACTTTAACTACTATTGGCTGGGCATAAGTAAATCCGTTAACTATCAGTATCAGTAAAAAAAACTTCAATCGCAACTTCATTCTTTATTTTATTTATATTCTTTTTTAAAAAATTACAGCTATGTAGTATGTGAATGTGGATGTGGATGTTCTTCGCCTAACTCCCCTTCCCACTTACTTACAACAGAAGTAGCAAGTGCATTACCTACTACATTGGTCATGCTGCGGAACATATCGCAAAAATGATCAATGGGCAAAATTAATGCAACCCCTTCTGGTGGAATATTAAACATAGAACAGGTTGCTAATACTACAACTAATGATGCTCTTGGTACACCAGCTATTCCCTTACTGGTTAACATTAAAACCAGTAACATGGTTAACTGTGTACCCGTATCAAGATGAATGCCATATGCCTGAGCAATTGCTAAGCTGGCAAACGTCATGTACATCATGCTTCCATCAAGATTAAATGAATAACCAAGTGGCAATACAAAAGCTACAATTTTATCTTTACAACCAAAGCGTTCTAATTCTTCTGTTAATTTAGGAAACACAGCTTCACTGCTTGTTGTGCTAAAGGCAATGAGTAATGGATTTCCTATTCTCCGCAAAAGCGTTTTCATCCTTCCTTTTAAAATAAGAAATCCAACACCAATAAGTATTAACCATAACAATGCAATGCCCAAGAGGAAATATAAAAAATAGATCAGGTAGAATTGAAAAATGCTTAACCCTTTTGCAGCAACTACTGCAGCTAATGCACCAAAAACACCAACAGGCGCAAAGTTCATTACATAATTCACCATTTTTAAAATGATGTGTGATGTTACTTCTAATGCCTTAATTAATGGCTTGGCATAATCACCAATAGCTGCAGCAGCTACCCCAAAGAAAATAGAAAATATTACAATTTGTAATATCTCATTGCTTGCCATAGCTTCAATGATGCTTTTTGGAATAATATGTTCCACAAAGTTTTGTAAAGAAAAAGAAGAAGTTTTATTCATGAGATCCTTTACTCCTTCTGTATCAGCCTGGCTTAAATCAATATAAGAACCCGGCTTAAAAAAATTTACAAGTAACATACCCAGTAAAAGTGATGCCAATGAAGCTGTAATAAACCACAACAATGCTTTTCCTCCTACTCTTCCAACAGATTTTAAATCGCCCAGTTTGGCAATACCAACAACCAGAGTGGTAAAAACCAATGGTGCAATAATCATTTGTACAAGCCGGATGAAAATATTACTGAGTAGCTTGATATTCTTAGAGAAATCTTTGATAAATACTTCGGAAGATGAAACATGTACAATATAGCCAACAATGATTCCTAAAATCATGGCTATTAAAATAAAAACCGTTAATCTGTTGCCTTTCCGCATATGGCTGTTTTATTGGTTCGCAATATACGGTTTTCAGGTTTGAAAGATGTGCCGTAGGAAACCGTTAATAAATCTTTTGGTTTACTTTTAGAATAAATCTCTATTTTTCCAGATCATTTAATATTTAATAACCACAACTATTCAAGTATGAGTTTATTTGCAAAAAAACCTTTAAGCCAAATGATGGAACAGGTAGAAGGCGAAAAAGGTTTAAAACGTACTCTTGGTGCTGCAAACCTGATAGCACTGGGTATTGGTGCTATTATTGGTGCTGGTCTTTTTGTTAGAACTGCTGCAGCTGCTGGTCAGGCTGCTGGCCCAGGTGTAACACTTTCTTTTATTGTAGCTGCAGTAGGTTGTGCCTTTGCAGGTTTGTGTTATGCTGAATTTGCAGCCATGATTCCTATTGCCGGCAGTGCTTATGCATACAGTTATACTACAATGGGCGAATTGGTTGCCTGGATTATTGGATGGGCTTTAATTATGGAATACGCATTAGGTGCGGCAACAGTTTCAATTGCGTGGAGTGAATATTTAAATAAGTTGCTGGGAGGGGCTATTCCCTATGAATGGTGTCACTCACCTTTAGAAAGCTTTACCGATTCGGCAGGTGTTCATTATTCCGGAATTATGAATGCTCCGGCATTAATCATCCTTTTACTACTTACTTTACTATTAATAAAAGGAACACAGGAAAGTGCGATGGTAAATATGATTATTGTATTTGTTAAAGTTGCCATTGTTATTTTATTTATTGTTTTAGGCTGGCAATTTATTAACCCTGCAAATCATACCCCTTATTTAATTCCTGAAGGCACTGCGCCGGTTACCGACCAGGCAGGAAAAATTATTGCGGATTATAGCGGATGGAATAAACATGGCTTAGGTGGTGTGTTGGGAGGTGCGGCTATTGTGTTTTTTGCGTTCATTGGATTTGATGCAGTGAGTACTGCAGCACAGGAAGCAAAAAATCCAAAAAGAGATATGCCCATTGGTATACTTGGCTCACTTGTAGTTTGCACAATTCTTTATATCTTATTTGGCCATGTTTTAACCGGTGTAGCCAACTGGAAAGATTTTGTTGATCCTGAAAAAGGAAGAGAAGCTTCTGTTGCTTATGCTATTTCACAATACATGACAGGTTATGGATGGTTAGCCACTGCAGTAACTGTTGCTATTCTTGCTGGTTTTTCATCTGTTATTCTTGTAATGTTGATGGGACAAAGCCGTATCTTTTTTACAATGAGTAATGATGGGTTACTTCCAAAAGCATTTGGTGAAATACATCCTAAATTTAAAACCCCGTATAAAGCAAACTGGATACTATTTGTTTTTGTAGGCCTTTTTGCAGCATTTGTTCCCGGGCATGTTGCAGGAGATTTAACTTCTTTCGGAACTTTGTTTGCTTTTGTACTGGTTAGTGCCGGAGTATGGATACTTAGAGTAAAAGAACCAAATATTATACGTCCATTTAAAGCGCCTCTTTATCCTGTTGTTTCTTCTTTAGGTGTAATTATTTGCACTGCCATGATAGTTGGTTTAGATTCCCAAACTTTAAAAGTGGCATTTGCATGGATGGCCGTGGGTTTATTGGTTTATTTTCTTTACAGCCGGCACCACAGTAAACTCAGAAACTTTACAGATATTTTACCGCATGCATCTGATTTTGAAACAAAGAAATAAATTGATTCATTGATTAAAAAACCGTCTCTCTAAAGTGAGACGGTTTTTTGTTTAGGGGCATCTCCCTAAATTTGCGGATTATGCCTCACCCTCTTATCCTTTTTCAAAACCCGCCCGGATGAATCCGTTCGGACGGGGAGAGGGAGGCCAAACTTTAGAATATTTATTTATCAATAGTGCTAACACATGAACTGATGATTTATATTTCAACAGTACAAGAGTGCGACGCCACTATAGATGCTCAGGGTAAAGAAGCTGATTACCAAAAACAAAAAACTACAAACTATAAACTTAATTTATTATGGGACGGATTTTTGAAGTAAGAAAGAGCAGCATGTTTGCCCGCTGGGATAAAATGGCAAAGAACTTTACACGTATTGGTAAAGAAATTATTATTGCTGTAAAAGCCGGTGGACCCGATCCTAATACCAATGCTGCACTGCGTCGCTGTTTTCAGAATGCAAGAAGTGTGGGTATGCCCAAAGACCGTGTGGAAGCTGCTATTAAACGGGCTCAGGGTAAAGAGCTTGTAAACTATGATGAAATTTTATATGAAGGTTATGCACCTCATGGAGTTGCAATACTTGTAGAAACTGCAACTGACAATCATGTACGAACTGTAGCCAATGTAAAAAGTCATTTCACTAAAGGCCATGGTGCAATGGGCAATAGTGGCAGTGTTAGTTTTCAATTTAAAAAATTAGGTGTGTTTAAACTGAAACCGGAAGGATTGAATGCAGAAGATCTTGAACTGGAGCTGATTGATTTTGGATTGGAAGAACTGGGTGAAAGTACAGGCGAAAATGGCGAAGAAATTTTAGTTGTACGTTGTGCCTTTACCGATTTTGGAAATATGCAAAAAGCATTGGAAGATAAAGGCATTACACCCATTAGTGCAGAATTGGAATGGCTGCCAACAACTACCGTTCCTGTAACAGATGAACAGGCAGAAGATGTAAGTAAACTAATTGAACGATTGGAACAGGATGAAGATGTGCAGAAGGTGTTT
>DAIOWB010000069.1:0-10854 GCA_036758725.1 Lacibacter sp. | reverse complement strand
ATGGGCAATTTTCAGAAGTTGCTATTAATCTTACGTCATTGGGTATTGATCCTGCTTTAGGAAATGCCGGTACAACTACTGATCCATGTGCTCCTCCATTTACCAGGCTCATGGTTAAAACAAGAGCTTCCAATTCTTTTACTGCAGAATTGAAAGATTTTACTGGTCCTTATCCCTTCCTGGATGCACCACAAGTGCCACAGGAAATTAAACCGGCTAATCTTACCTGTGTAACTAATAATATTACATTAGAACCCTTAAATCCACAGGCAGGAGCCTTTTATGTTTGGTCAACAGTAGGTGGAAATATTCTTACAAATCCAATTTCGTCAAGCATAACGGTAAGCGGTGAAGGAAAATATTATTTAACAGCATCTATCGTTAGTGGATGTCTTGGTTTAACTGATAGCATTATTTTAACAAGAGATACATACCAACCCGTTGCAACTGCCAGAATGATTGGCGCAACAAATGCTACCGACCCATCTGTTTTTGCAACGCTGGAGGGAGGCGATCCGGTTGCCAGTAATTATTTTACACACTATGGAGGCAGTGCAGGATTGAGTTGGGAATGGAGTGGGCCCAATGGCTTTACAGCAAATACAAAAGATGCACTTACAAATGTTGATGGTACTTATACACTTATTGTAACCGAAGTAAGAAATGGATGTAAAGACACAGCGGTAACAGCAGTTCTTTCGGCACAGGCCCTTCCGGTAAAAATTACAGAATTTATTGCAGTAAAAAAGGAAAACGAGCATGTTCAGTTGAAATGGTCAATCCATCAAACCGATGCAGCAAAAATTGAATTAATGAGAAGTTATAATAATAAGGATTACAATATTATTGCTGTTCAATTGCCAATTCAACAAACAGAGTCGCTTTCTTACCTTGATAATGTGCAAAATAGAACCGGTGAAAAAGTATTTTATAAATTAAAAGTAACTGAGCAATCCGGATTGGTGTACTATTCAAATATTATAGTGGTTTCATATGCCAAGTCAGCTAAAACAATGCAACTAATGCCTAATCCTGTTTTAAACTACACAGTTGTTTCAGTAGTAAGTGAGAGTGAGGGTACAGGTTTATTACAATTGGTTGATTTGTCGGGCAAAATTCTGTTAACCAAACAGGTTATAATAGCAAAAGGAACCAACCAGATTACTCTATCTGATCTTCAATTTCTGCATAACGGCATGTATTTGGTTCGTTTAAAAGTGAGAGATACTATACTGGTAGAGAAGTTGATTAAATCAGAAAATAAATAAAACATATAAAAAAATGTTTTTCACTGCTGGTTATCATGAGTCAATAACTTTAAAAACAAATGAAAAGTAAATTCGCAAATAACTAACAAATTGAAATGATGTTGAAATAGAGCCAAATAAAAGAAACTCGGGACGAGCACCCGGGTTTCTTTTAAATAATTTGGTTTATAAAATAAACTAGTTTACATTTGACTTCTCAAAGGGCATTCTACTAAAATTGTGAAATGTCTTTTTGCTGAGCTGAAAAAGAAAATAAAATGAAACAACTACTGCTTTTAATATTTTGCATAATCACAATCAAAGCCGCTGAAAGCCAGGTAATCATTTCCGGTACTATTACAGATAATAAAAAACAACCAATACAATCGGCATCGTTGGCTATAAAAGATTCATATGATGGCACAACAGCTGACTCTTCAGGAAAATTTCGTTTTAAAACATTTGAAAAAGGATCAAAAATTTTAGTTGTAAGTGCAATTGGATTTAAAACAATTGAAATGCTTCTTGAAATTAAATCAGAGGCAATAACGCTTGCAATTCAATTAAGAGAAGAAGTTACTGAAATGAGTGCTGTAGTCATTACTGCCGGTTCTTTTGAAGCCAGTGACAGAAAGAGAGTAGCAGCCGTATTAACGCCTATTGATATTGTAACTACTGCCAGTGCCAATGCAGAAATTACCGGAGCACTAAAAACATTACCCGGTGCTCAACAGGTTGGTGAAAGTGAAGGATTGTTTGTACGGGGTGGTACTGCTGCCGAAACAAAAACTTTTATTGATGGTACACTGGTAAATAATTTCTTTTATACAAGTATGCCCGGCATTGCAGCCAGGGGTAGATTTTCACCTTTTATTTTTAAAGGAACTGTATTTAGTACTGGTGGTTATAGTGCGTTATATGGGCAGGCATTATCATCTGCTTTAATTTTAGAGTCAATTGACTTGCCTGATCAAACTTCAGCTAATCTCAGTATAACAGTTCTAAGTTTAGGCGGTGGGTTTCAAAAACTGTCAAAAGATAAAAAATCTTCATGGGGCATTAATTATAATTATTCCAACTTAACCGCTGCATTTGCATTAATTAAACAAGTTCAGGATTATTCTAAAGCACCTAATTCACATAATATTGATGCAAACTTTCGGATAAAAACGTCTAAAAATGGAATGCTTAAATACTACGGTTACTATACAACCAATAGTTTGGCATTTACACAAAATAGCCTGGATTCATTGGGGTATAAAGACAAATTTTCGCTTACAAACGGAAATATGTATCACAATTTATCATGGAAAGAAAGTTTAGCAAATAAATGGAAATTGATTGCAGGTTTTTCTCTGTCAACCAATAAAGATGATATCAACTTTGGTATGCAGGATGAGCAAAAGAAAGATGTAATACTAAATGGCTTACAATTCAAAACATTTAATCTTGATAATAAAGGTGTTTATTCTAATGCAAAACTTGTTTTTGAAAAAAAATTCAAGGGATTAAATACGCTTCGGTTTGGTACAGAAATGAATCATAGTAATGATAAGAATTTATTTACTGCTTATGATGGAAGTAAATTTAAAAACAAGCTAATTGAAAATGTATATTCATTATTTGCAGAGCAGGATATTTATTTAACAAATAAACTGGCCGCAAAGCTTGGAGCAAGAGCTGAACGTTCAAGCTTATTAAATAAAACCAATCTTGCTCCCCGTATTTCATTGGCTTATAAATTAGGAAAGCAGAGCCAGGCATCTCTTGCTTATGGGATATTTTATCAAAATCCTGAATTGAGATATCAGCCGGCAATTAATCCTTTGCTCTTTATGAAAGCCACACATTACATTGCTCAATATCAGAAAACCACCAGTCTTACAACTTTGAGGTTAGAAGTATTTTATAAAAAGTATGATAACCTGGTAAAAACAAAAAACATAAATGGACGGGATGTTGCAAATAATAATAACGGGTATGGTGATGCTAGTGGTTTTGAATTATTCTGGAGAGATAAAAAAACAGTCAAGAACCTGGATTACTGGATTTCCTATTCATACCTTGATACCAAGCGTGATTTTTTAAATTTCCCAACTTCTATTACACCCAATTTTGCGGCCAATCATACGGCCTCATTAGTAATGAAAAAATTTGTAACCAAATTGAAAACAAATTTCAATTTATCATACAACTATGCCAGTGGGAGGCCTTATTATAATATTCAATACGATCAGTCATCAGGTAAATCAATTTTTTCTGATCAAGGAAAAATGCCCGACTATCATAATGTAAGTTTTGCATTTAATTATTTACCATCTCTCGGAAAGAAAAATGCAAAACTATTTGCCGTGTATGTATTGAGTGTTAGTAATATTTTTAATATCAAACAGGTTTATGGGTATAATTATTCATATAACGGAATGCGTAAAGCAGAGATTGTGCCCCCATCGAGGATGTTTGTTTTCTTAGGTGCTTTTATCAGTTTTGGTGTTGACAGATCAGAAGATGCCATAAACATTAATTTATAAATCATTTCATCATCATTTAAAACTTTTAGTATGAGTAATTTTCAAAAAATACCCGATGAGTCAGAACAGAAAGATCAACAATTATGGGAGTTGGCAAAAGCCAGAGCAGGTTTTAAAGGTCACCTGACTTCTTATTTTGTTGTCATTTCTTTTTTATGGATTATCTGGTTAATAAGCGGATCGCATCTTTCTGAAAGAGGAATTCCATGGCCGGTTTGGCCAATGTTGGGCTGGGGTATTGGGTTAACATTTCATTTTCTTGGTGCTTATGTTTATCCAAAATCGAACATGGTTGAAAAAGAATATGAAAAATTAAAAAGAGATCAACAGAAATAAAAATCACAGCTTAAATAAAAAATAAAAAATGAAAAAAATAATTCTTGTCATTTTATTGTTTGCTTTTACATCAGTAAAAGCACAAAACGAAAAGTATATTGCTGCTATGCAAAAAAACCTGGAAGCGTATGGTAATGCCAAAACTGCGGAAGATTTTCTTGATCTCAGTAATGCATTTGAACGGATTGCAGAAGCAGAAAAAAATCAATGGCTGGCTTTTTATTATGCTGCACATGCACAGGTAATTTATGGTTATTTACAAAAGGATATGAGTGTGGTTGACCCTATTGCAGAGAAATCTGAATTGCTAATAAATAAAGCCGATGTATTGGAAAAAAACAATTCTGAAATCAGCTGTATTAAAAGTATGATTGCACAATTGCGGATGATTGTTAATCCCATGCAACGTTTTCAGCAATTTGGAGCATTAGCAACACAATTACAGGAGGAAGCCAAAAAGCAGGATCCAACTAATCCTCGTCCTTATGCTTTAGCTGCACAAAATCTTTTTTACACACCTGCTCAATTTGGTGGGGGGTGCTCATCCGCTAAACCGGTTGCAGAAGAAGGTTTAAAGTTGTTAAATACATTTCAACCTAAATCAGCATTACATCCAATTTGGGGTAAAACTCAAATTGAAATGGTGCTTGGACAGTGTAAATAAAATCTAATTGTCCGTGAGCAATTGTTTACGGACAATTCATTTATTTAAATCTATTTATGTTTATGGAAAAACAGGAATTAACAGCACAGGAAAGTCTAAGTCTCATTGAGAGCATGATTAGTAAAGCACAAAACCGTTTTAATGAAAACGGTCATTTGTATTTATTATGGGGTTGGGTAATTCTTTTCTGCAGTGTTGTTCACTTTGTTTTGGATTATTGGAACCTTTATAATAAACCCCAGTTTGTGTGGTTCTTAACATGGGCTGCTGTCATTTATCAAATGATTTATATAGCCAGAGCAAAGAGAAAAGAACGTGTAAAAACATACACAGATGAAATAATTAATTATGTATGGCTTGTATTTGCAATTACCATGGGCTTAATTGGATTTCTGGTTGGCAGAGCAGGTGCATGGTGGTTGATGTATCCAGTATTTCTAGTTTTATATGGTACACCAACTTTTCTAAGTGGAATTATCTTAAAATTTCCTCCATTAAAATATGGTGCAATAGGATGTTGGATATTGGCCATAGCATCAAGCTTTATATATTATAAATTCCAGGTGTTGTTTTTGGCTATGGCGGTATTATCTGCATGGATTATACCCGGTTATTTATTAGGTTCACGGTTTAAAAATCAAAAATGATATGCAAGAAAAAGAATTAACTGAAAAGGAAAGCCTGTTCATTATTCAGCAAATGATCAGCAGAGCTAAGAATGATTTTGTAGATACAGGTATTGGGCCCATTCTTTGGGGCACTGTAATTACTTTTTGCAGTTTGGTACAGGCTGCACAAATTCATTATCAGTTTAATTTGCCATTTGATATTTGGTTTTTGGCATTATTAGCTATTCTGCCACAGATTTACATTTCAATTCGTGAGAAGCGGGAACGTAAGGCAAAAGGCTGGGATGATGATGTAATGAGTTATGTATGGATCTGTTTTGGTGTAGGTGTGTTTTTGATCAACTTTATTAATAATGTACAGGCAAGGGAGTTGAATCATGTTTTAAGGGAGTATACAAAACTAACGGGTAACCCTGTTTCAAGTATATGGAGTTATGCAACCTGTTATTTATTATTTGTTTTTGGATTTCCTACCATTATTACAGGTGCATCAAGAAAATTTAAGATTATGACATTTGGAGGTATTTTTTGCTGGGCCAGTGCCATTGCTGCTGCATTTCTGCCAACGAAGATCGATTTTTTATTAATGGCCTTATCTGCCACACTTGCATGGCTTATACCGGGAATTATTTTAGAACGTAAATACAGAGCGCAGAAAAATGCAAATGTTTAAAGAGCTCGATCCTATATTACATTCTCAGTTAAGGCTAGCCGTTATGAGTTTGCTCATTGGGGTTAAAGAAGCTGAATTTACTTTTATAAAAGAAAAAACGGGTTCAACTGCAGGCAACCTCAGCGTACAAATATCCAAACTTAAAGAAGCGGGTTATGTTGATGTATTAAAACAGTTTAAAGACAATTATCCGCTAACAATCTGCAAAATAACCCCGGCAGGTATAAAAGCTTTTGAAGCATATGTGAAAGCATTGCAAAGTTATTTGCCTAAATAAATTTTCAGTGTAATCCAACCTTATCTTTACTTTCCTGTTATTAAGCTGGCAGATTATGGAATCAATAATTAAGGTTACCCAACTCACAAAAGTTTTTAAAGAAGTGATTGCTGTAAAAGATCTTTCTTTTACAGTAAAGCAAGGTGATGTATATGGCTTTTTAGGGCAAAACGGAGCCGGCAAATCTACAACCATCCGTATGCTCCTTACGCTCATTGAACCTACCAGTGGCGAAATTGAATTATTTGGTTACAATCTTAAAAAACACCGAAAAGAAATTTTAAAAAATACCGGAGCAGTAATAGAACGTCCTGATTTATATAAGTACCTCACTGCTTATGAAGTGCTTCACATGTTTGCTAAAATGAGTGGGGTTAAAGTTACAAGCAAGCAGTTAATGGATCAGTTAGAGTTAGTAGGTCTTGCAGAAAGAGCGCAAAGTAAAGTGAGAACTTATTCCCAGGGAATGAAACAAAGACTCGGGCTGGCAGTAGCATTAGTTCACAATCCTCAATTGATTATTTTAGATGAACCAACCAATGGTTTAGATCCGCAGGGAATTGCCGACATCCGTAATTTAATTTTATTGCTCACCAGTAAAATGAATAAAACCTTAGTGGTTTCATCGCACCTGTTAAATGAAATGGAGCAAATTGCAAATCGGATGCTCATTATAGATAAAGGACAGAAACTGGTTGAAGGAACTGTTCAGGAATTATTTAGTCCTGATGATACAATAGTTTATGTTGAAGCGATTGATAATGAAAAATGCCATCAGGTTTTAAATTCATCAAACTATCAATCTTTTGTTGAAGGAAGAGATGCAGCAGGAATTCAATTAAAACTTAGGAAAGACAAAGTTCCAGAGTTGGCCAAATTTTTAATTCAACAACAAGTAGAAATATTAAGCATTACATCTCACCATACGTTAGAAGATTATTTTTTAAAAATTACAACAGCCAATCAGCATGTGGAGCCTTTTAAAAATTGAACTGTTTAAAATATTTAAGCGCCCCCGTACCTACATTGCATTTATTGCAGTATGGGCAATTGTTGTATTAATACAGGTTGCTATTTATGTAGATGGTGCTAAGTATATTGACTTTGTATTAAAAGATGTAAAAGATAATTTTGAAGTAATTGGTAATCCGCTTAACGGATATTTTGTTTGTTTCATTATTCTTCAAACTTTATTAATTCATGTGCCGCTTTTAGTTGCATTAATTAGTGCAGATATGATTGCCGGTGAAGCCAATATGGGAACACTTCGCTTGTTAATCACAAAACCGGTAAGCCGAACCAAATTATTAATCAGTAAATTTCTGGCATCTTCTGTTTATACTGTTGTACTGCTGTTATGGATTGCTATTCTTGGTTTGTTTGTTTCAATGATGATTTTTGGTACCGACGGTTTAATTAATGCAAAAAGTTATGAAATAATAATTCTTAATGGCAATGATATTTTCTGGAGATATATCTGTGCTTTTGGGTTTGCAGCTATTGCCTTAATAACAGTTGCTGCTTTGGGTTTCTTCTTTTCCATTTTTGCTGAAAACTCGCTTGGCCCCATTGTTGCTACTATGAGTGTGATTATTGTATTTACTATTTTAACAACATTAGATATTCCGTTGTTTCAAAGCATAAAGCATTTATTTTTTACATCACATATGATAGGGTGGAAAGGTTTTTTTGAAATGAAAACAGATGCTGATGGAATGTCAATTCCGGGAACAATACGCAATTTGCCGGCAGTATTAAAAAGTGCAGGTGTTTTAATTTTGCATATTATCTTTTTTATAGGAGCATCTATTTTTATATTTAACAGAAAAGATGTTTTAAGTTGATCTAAAAATTCAAGTATGAAATTTCGTTTTACAATTTGCCTTCTTTTATTTGCTTCTTTAGCTTCAGCTCAAAATGCTGCGGAACTTATAATAAAAGTAAAAGCTAAAATGGATAAGGTGAACGATTATATAGCAACAGGTAAAATGAAAACAGATGTTGTTTTTATTAAAACACCGGTTGCTAATATTAAATCTTATTTTAAAAGACCTGATAAATTTAAAATAAAACGGGATGGAGGCATTTCTCTTTTACCTAAAGGTGGAGTTAGTATTAACCTGAGTTCATTATTACTTACCGAAGAATATACGGCTATTGATGCCGGTCAAACAACTCTGAAAAATGTAATAGTAAAGATTATTAAATTACTTCCTTTAAATGAGAATAGTGATGTGGTATTAACTACACTTTATATTGATGAAAAAAGTTTATTGATACGTAAAGCAAGTACTACTACCAAGGATAATGGAACTTATGATATGGAAATGCAATTTGGAAAATATGCCGAGTGGGGATTGCCCGATGTGGTTGTTTTTTCTTTCAATACAAAAGATTATAAACTTCCCAAAGGAATTACTCTGGAGTATGATGACGGGTCTAAAAAACCGGAGTTACCTAAAAATAAAAAAGGGAAAGTAGAAATTATTTACACTTCCTATATTGTTAATAAGGGAGTAAGTGATGAATTGCTAAAATAAAATCTGCTTTTTTTTAAGTGATGATGGTATAAATTGTCTGAAACAAACAATTACTCTTCTTCAATTTTTTCATCAACAGCTCTTGCAAACATGGCAGCGCTTTGTTTCTTTAAAGGATTCTTGCGCATATCTTCATATCCATTTCTTGTTCTGAATAAATCAATTGCCATAAACAATGCAGCACGAAGCGATCCTTCATCTGCAACTCCTTTTCCGGCAATATCAAATGCAGTTCCATGATCGGGGCTGGTACGTATAACGGGCAGGCCTGCAGTGTAATTTACACCTTCACCAATAGCCATCGATTTAAAAGGAATTAAACCCTGGTCGTGATACATAGCTAAAACTGCATCAAATTTTTCATATTGACCCCGGGCAAAAAACGCATCGGCACTATAGGGGCCAAAACATAAAATGTCGTTTTGTTTAGCATCTTTTATGGCAGGCTTTATCTGTTCAATTTCTTCTTTTCCAATTAAGCCTTCATCACCTGCATGTGGATTTAATCCCAGTACAGCAATTTTTGGTTTATCAATTCCAAAATCTTTTTTAAGTGATTGATGGATGATTTTTATTTTACTCAGAATATTTTCTCTTGTAATGTGCTTTGCAATATCACTCACTGGCACATGTTCTGTAAGCAAAGCAACTCTGAGATTTTCTGCAACAAGCATCATAGCAACATCAGGTACTGCAAAAGCAGATTTCAGAAAGGGTGTATGGCCGCTGTACTGAAAAATATCTGATTGAACATTCTTTTTATGAAAGGGAGCTGTTACCAAAGCATCAATGTTTTTATCTTTTAATGCATGTACTGCAGCCGTTAAAGATTTAATGGCATATTGACCGCCAGTATCGGTTAACTGACCCGGAGTAATGTTTATTTCTTCTTCCCAGCAATGGTAAACATTCACCATTTTCGGACTTAATCGTTGAAAGTCTTTTACAGATTGGGTGCTGAAATTGCCATCATTGATTGACTTTTTATAGAAATTGATAACCTTATTAGATGCAAATACAACCGGTACACATAAATCATGTAAACGGTTATCAGACAAAGTTTTAATGATTATTTCAATTCCAATTCCATTTATATCTCCGCAGCTGAATCCAATTATGGGTTTCTTTTCTGTCATTGTTACTTTTTAAGGGGATTATTGCAAATGTAGTGTTTTAAATTATTGACTTTTTCTCATTTTACATCGTAAAAATAAATGAACAAAGTAAATTTACCGGGCTGGTAAATACAGGTTTTCCGCTAAAAAATAACCGGGAAAAAACATTAGCGGTTAAGGGTTTATTCATCTCAAAAACATTGGAGATAGCAATCAAATATTCTACCTTGTGGTCTTAATCGTATCCTTATGAAACTTATAACTACACTCTCCATTTTTGTATTAGTTGTGTTTACCAGTGCAACTTCTACATCAAAAATCAAAAATGCTGGTAACACTATTTCCAAAAAAGCTATGCAGGATTTTGCTTATTTCCGTGTACATCGTATGGCAAGTGATGCATCTCTAAACTGGGCAATTACTAATCCGGAACAGGCAACACATTTCATTATAGAGAAATCTTATGATGGAAGTTATTGGCCTTCTGAACTGGAAAGCGAATTGCCTGCAAATGGATATGCCACTTACAAACACAGAGACAGAGCTGTGTACCCTGGTTATATCTATTTCCGAATAAAAGTATACCAGTTAGATGGTTCTTTTATTACTTCTTCAACTGAAGTGCTGCATCTTGTAAAAAGGAAATAATCCTAGCATGTTGACTTAAGCTGAAATCTGAAGTTTTATTTTCTTATTTCACAATTCCGTACCATGAAGAGAATTTTATTCTGTTTTATTCTTATACCTGTTTATTTATTTACTGCAACTGCTCAAATTACAACTCCACAAATTAAAGCAGGCTTTGGAGTAGATGCAGATTTAAGAAGCAATTATTTTAATGG